>JANOUH010000330.1:0-2080 GCA_031416795.1 Cytophagales bacterium
GCACCTGTCCACCGTAGGTAGACTAAATTAAGAAAGAATTTGAATAGCCAATACCAAACCCAGCAATTACTTAAACACGGCTGGTGTGGCGTGCAGGCATCACTTCGGTCTCTTCCTGGGATTTTGTCTAACGTCAAAGAACACAATTATTATAATTCTGTTTGCCATGATTCTATAGAAAACTCTTGTCTGTTTTGTCAGCTAAAATCCATAGAGTCTTTTTTCAGGAAATTCAAGCGTACCTATCTCAGGAAATTCCTCTAATAAGTCTAAGAAGTTAATAATTTTCTGCTCGAATGCGTCAGCTACTAATTCTCCCCATTTCTCCATTATAAAATCCTTAATAGAGCGAAAACTTTTCTCTGCTCGCTTACTTACCTTAATTGTCATTTAGATTTAAAAACCTGGTCTCTGTCAAGGAGATTATTTTCATCTTCTGATTCGTCACAAGCTATTAAGACTTCATGTTTTTGCTCCTCTGTTAAAGTGTCCCAAAGTCTGCTTGATTTATTTTTTTTTCGTGTTTTCAAAAAGTCATAAATGGCTTGTAAAAGTTGCTCACTTTGGATTTCGTCCACAATTTTATGGATGTTAGATTTTAACTCAATTGTCCCCATAGTTTTATAAAATTTGACTTCATAAGTTACCATTTTTTTTGAAACTTTGCTGTCTTATCTATATGGCACAACGCTGGTGTATAAAACGTTGCGTGGTTTAGGAGTTAAAGCCAAATGACGAAGGAATGGCGGTTGTCCTCACTCAATCCTCAATTCCCTTGTCCTTAATATATTTTTCAATGTCGTCCGGTGACAAAATTTGGTCATATTTACTCTTAACCTTTTTCAATGTTATATCTTCTGTCAGCTCGCTAAGAAAACTACTAAAGTCAGAATTCTCAGCAGACAATCTGTTTACCGTGTCCCAATCAATTTCCTGGTTGTATCTCGATGGAAAAAGAATTTCGCTTTCGTAAATATTGTCCGGGTTTAGCTTTATGACACCAATTCCAAAAGCATTATTTAATCTCCGTATTTCGTCCTTCAATGTTGGGTCTTCATCGAGCTTGAGAGTCACCAAATAGCCTTCGTTGGCCCAACTTGAATTTGAGACTGCTTGAAAATAATATTCTCTGAGGTTAGTAAAGGTCAAATTAATTTTCACCTCAAATGAATACAGCTTGATAGAACTGATTGAAAGATGGTGTTGAATTTCTAAAGTCTCCTTTCGATAGTCCCTGAACGGAAAATATACTCCAACTAAGTCCGGATGTAGCCATTCATTCAGTCCCTTGACTCCTTTTTTTGAATTCTCGTGGAATATAGTTTTTAGATAAGCCTTAAAGTGAGTGTCCGTGTTGGCAAATGCAACAAGAATAGTATGAAGGTCTCTTTCATGAAATTTTTTCTCAATCTTTCTCTCCTCCTTTATTTTTTGCTCTTCTTTCTTCTCGGTGATCTCAACAAGATTAATATTCTTTGATAGTCGCCTTAAAAAGAATTGGGCTGGTCGTTCATTTGTTTGAATTATCATTGAATTGTCACTGCCATTAATTGCCGTGTAACAATAAGCGGCAATCGTTGCCCAAGGTGTCTTTCCAGTTGTAGTGAAGTCACCTATTGTCCCCAGTTCGTTGGCTTTTTCCCAAATTTCCTTCGCTGATAAAGGTGTTCCTACCTTTTCCAATGTTCTTTCAATAACGTCCCAAAATGTCGTCTTACTCATAGGTCAAATTTCAATTGGCAATTGCTACGAACTCGTTGGTATAGGACACCTCCATCAAAAATTATCCCTTCCAATCAACACCCGTATCCTTCCAGCTGCGTGAGTTGGCAGAGTTGATTACAGCTTCACATACCTTTTGTGTTTCTAGTGCATCCTGAAAAGTGGGTGAACAGGGTTGTCCTGTTTCCAGACTCTTTAAAAAGTCGGCTACCTGGTGAACAAAGCTGTGTTCATAACCAATGCCTAATCCTGGAACCCACCATTTATCCATGTACGGTTGATCTCCATCGGTAACATGTATGGAGCGCCAGCCACGTACAATGGAATCATCTTTATGATCAAAATATTCAAGTCTGTT
>JANOUH010000331.1:0-10141 GCA_031416795.1 Cytophagales bacterium
ATCTGTTATGAGCAATCTCAATCTCAAAGCCAAAGCCGAAAATACGTATGATGCCATTGTTGTAGGTTCTGGCATTAGTGGAGGCTGGGCTGCTAAAGAACTCTGTGAAAAAGGTTTGAAGACACTCGTGTTGGAGCGTGGCCCGATGGTAGAGCACATGAAAGATTACCCTACTGCGAATTATGCTCCCTGGGATTTTGCTCATCGCAATGTGATCACTGAAAAGATGCGCGAAGAACAATACATTCAGGTGCGCGGCTTTTGCAATGAAGCGAACAAACATTTTTTTGTGAATGATAAAGATCATCCTTACAACCAGGTAAAACCTTATGACTGGATTCGGGGCTATCACGTAGGAGGAAGAAGTCTTACGTGGGGCCGGCAATGTTATCGCTGGAGTGATCTTGATTTTGAAGCTAACGCGAAAGATGGTCATGGGGTAGACTGGCCCATCCGTTATAAAGACATTGCCCCGTGGTATAGTTATGTAGAAAAATTTGTTGGAGTAAGTGGTTCGACAGAAGGTTTAGCTCAATTGCCCGATGGCGAATTTCTTCCACCCATGGAAATGAATTGCCTGGAGAAGCATGTTTCAGGAAGTATCAACGCAGCTTTTCCAGAGCGAAAGATGATCATAGGTCGCGTAGCAAATCTCACAAGGGGATTGCATGAACGTGGACCATGCCAGTTTAGAAATGCGTGTGATCGGGGTTGTCCTTTCTCCGGATATTTCAGTAGTAACAGTGCCACGCTACCAGCCGCACGGGCAACGGGTAATCTTACACTACGACCAAACTCTGTAGTTTCAGAAGTGATCTATGATAAGGATAGTAAAAAAGCAACCGGTGTGCGCATCATCGATGCCGAAACGATGAACACCGAAGAATACTATTCAAAAATTATTTTCCTCAATGCATCAACGATTGGCTCCACATTCATTCTTCTTCATTCTATTTCGGATGCATTCCCCAATGGGTTGGGCAACAGCAGCGGTCAGGTTGGCCATAATCTGATGGATCATCATTATCATGTCGGTGCAGCGGGAACATACGAAGGATTCAAAGATGAATACACGTTTGGTCGTAGACCGAATGGAATTTATGTTCCGCGTTTTAGAAATATCAACGACAAAACAAAGCGTAATGATTACGTACGAGGTTTCGGCTATCAAGGTGGAGCAGCGCGGGGTCGATTTGGTGGCTCTGAGAAAATTGGAGTCGAGTTAAAAGAAGAAGCCGCAGGCCTGGGCGATTGGAGCTTTTGGTTAGGTGCGTGGGGTGAACAATTGCCAGACAATGAAAATAAAGTGTCGTTAAGCAACGAGAAAAAAGATAAATGGGGCTTGCCCTTGCTGGACATAGATTGTGAGTGGAAGGAAAATGAACTGGCCATGCGCAAAGACATGATGAACAGCGCTGCAGAAATGCTGGATAGCGCAGGCATTAAAAACATTTCCACGTTTGATGATAGCAAGGCCTATCCTGGATTATGTATTCACGAAATGGGTACAGCGAGAATGGGCACAGATCCAAAGACATCAGTTCTGAATAAATGGAATCAATTGCATGAAGTGAAGAATGTGTTCGTGACAGATGGAGCTTGCATGACTTCTTCTGCCAATCAGAATCCTTCCATTACGTATATGGCCCTCACAGCAAGAGCAGCTGATTTTGCTGTAGATGAACTGAAGAAGGGAAATCTTTAAGCCAGTAAGTTACTTACTAAACCACGCCCAACACCTTAGCACATCCTGCATACTTGATCTGCTCAATAGCGCCATTATTCTGCATGGCTCCATAACGTATGCCTATGGATAGTAATAGGCTGCTGGCCTCATCGGCAGGTGGTTCTGGGAGTTTCACCTGTAGTGATTCTTTTTTCTGATGGCCTTGTGTAGCATGCCAATCGGTGGTCACAACAGCAACGTTGTTTTCGTGGTAAGAAGAGGAGGAGGGTAAGTATTTTCCATCCCGATAGAATAAATCAGGTACCATGCCCAGCACGATTTGTACACTAAAAAACGGCATGTTCGGATGCGGGAAGAAATTGATCCCGGGCAACAGTTCTGGCAAATTGACCTGCGCATTCCACGTATCCTGCACAAGCGAGTAGGAAACTCCGGCACGCACCATGGAATCGAAAGGATTTTTTCGGTTGAGGGAGAAGCCTTGAAGCAGAAGTTTGTTTTTGGAAAGAATAATGTTACGCTGACCAAAGGTACTTTGTGTGTCCAACTCCTGAATGGGTTTCACCAGCGCATTCAACGGGCCGGCAATGTTATAGTCGGCCAGTGCTTTTTGAGGCCATAACATTTTCATGATCCAACGGCTGGCTGCTGCGCGACCGCTGAATTCGGCATTGTTGCGCCTGACCACGTCAAAAGCAGGATCTTTTTTGATCCGGGCCGAAGAGGGACCGCCTTTGGTGCGAAGAATCACGCGATCAACACCACGCATTTTATAAGCGGAGATATTACCCAATGAGCCGGTAAACAAGATATCTGAGGTTAGTCGTGCCATATCAACAGAAGTTATCTGATCAAATTACAAAGACTGGCCTTTGCAACCAAGGTTCAATGTTAAAATGTTACTAACAGTTACTTAAGCTATAGATATTCCGTTCCTTATAAGATACGGGATATCTATGGGTTAAATATTGAATATATAAGGGTTATATATAGGTAATCTAAAAATGATAATTTACCGTTCCAGTATGCTCATGGACTCTTTTAAGATGGCCAGGATTGATTACCACAGCAATATCGTCATATGGAGGTAAGGGTAATCTGGCAAAACCCACCTCTATCCCATCAGGGTGTCAGTGCGTTTTGGATTTAAGTTTTCCGGGTAGAAAGGAATAAAGCACAAAGCTATCTTGACAACCGGAGATACTTATTCTCGCTTTCAAACAAATTGAGAACAAGAAGGATATTTTTTCCCGAGAACCATGAGGGAAAAATACCTAACTCATTGACCTTACTTTGTAATAGAATTAGGCTTATTTTAGCAAATACCGATAATCTTACCTTTGTATAGGTTTGTCTATTGTATAAGCATGAGTGATTTCTTTGATTCCGAAAAAGTAAATCGTAAGAAAACAATCGACCCCAGGCTCAAAAAGCTAGGATGGGTAGTCACGCCTTATTTTCTCGGACTGGATACGTCAACTCTTAGAAATCATGCGGTAGAGGAATATCCTACTGAGAGCGGGCCTTCTGATTATGCCTTGTTTGTGGATGGTCGATTGATCGGAATCCTGGAGGCTAAAAAGGTAACAGTTGCCACAATAAACACACTAGAGCAGGCTAAGCGATATGCCAAAGGCCTCGTTCATTCCATAGGCACCTGGAACGGCTACATGGTTCCATTTCTTTATTCTACCAATGGGGAGTTAATTTCGTTTCTCGATGTAAGAAGCAAAAGCAACCTCGCTCGAAGCATTGCAGATTTTCATACTCCATCGGCTTTAAAAGAACTGTTTAATAGGAATATCGATGTCACGCACAAGCGCCTTCAGGATACTCCGAACGCTGGCGACTTCATGCGACCCTACCAGAAAAAGGCAGTGGAAGCGATTGAAACTACGATCATCGATGGCAAGCGAAGAATGCTGGTAGCCATGGCCACAGGTACAGGAAAAACATTCATGGCAGTTAACTCGGTCTATCGCTTACTTAAATCAGGAGTTGCTAAAAGAGTCTTGTTCCTGGTGGATAGAAAATCTTTGGCTGCACAAACTGCCGTTTCTTTTTCCGCCTATTCAACGCCTGCCGGAAATAAATTCAATCAGGAGTATGAATTGTTTAGTCAGCGCTTCCGCAAGGATGACTTTGAAGAAGGGGATAAGTTTGACATCAATGTTTTACCAAATGAATACCTAACCAAGCCCGATGCGACTAAGACCTTCGTCTATGTGTGCACCATTCAACGGATGGCCATTAATCTTTTGGGGAAGAATGCGGTGTTTACCGATGATAACAACGACTCTGATATTGAAGAGGGTGATCAACTGGATATTCCCATTCATGCATTTGATATTATCATTGCAGACGAGTGTCATCGTGGTTACACGTCACAGGATACCAATGTATGGCGTACAGTCCTGGAATATTTTGATGCCGTTAAGATAGGCCTGACAGCAACTCCGGCACTCCATACCGTTGCTTATTTTGGAAACCCGATCTCACGCTATCCCATAGAAGAAGCAATCCTGGATGGATACCTTGTCGATTACAATGCTGTAAAGATCAATTCGGGTATTCGCATGAATGGTGTGTTCCTTAATGAGGGGGAACAAGTAGAACGAGTGGATACTCAAACCGGTCAGCTGCAAATTGAAAACCTGGAGGATGAGCGGGCATACAATGCCACTGATGTTGAAAGGAAAGTTACATCACCAGATAGTAATAAGAAAATCGTTGCTGAAATAGCCAAATATGCCCTGGAGTTTGAGAAGGAGCGAGGGCACTTTCCTAAGACGTTGATCTTTGCCGTTAATGATGTGAGCCACGCTTCACACGCTGATCAACTGGTGTCTGTGTGCAAAGAGGTGTTTAACAGAGGTGATGATTTTGTAGCTAAGATTACCGGCAATGCCAATGTAGATCGGCCACTTCAAAAGATTAAAATGTTTCGTAACCGGCCTGAGCCGAAGGTGGTGGTTACGGTAGATATGTTGAGTACTGGCGTTGACATTCCTGCACTGGAATACATCGTCTTCCTCCGACCAGTTAAATCACGCATTCTTTGGGAACAGATGCTCGGGCGAGGTACCCGAAGATGCGAAGAGATCAATAAAGATTCGTTTACCGTGTTCGATTGCTTTGATGGAACCTTGATTGAGTACTTCAAAGATGTATCGAATTTTAAATTTGAAGCCCCCGGCACACCCACCGTGCCCATTGACGAAGTTATCCGCAGAATCAACAACAATGAAGATAGGGACTACAACGTAAACGTTCTGGTCAAGCGCTTGCGCAGAATTGAGAAAACGATGAGCAGCGATGCGCGTAAAGATTTTGCCGCTTACATTCCGGAAGGTGACGTTGGCATGTTTGCTACTAATCTGGTTCAACTACTCAAGCGCGATTTTGGGGGAACCATGAAAATCTTAAATAACAAGGATTTTCAAAAACTATTGGTTGCTTACAAACGACCACCCACTTCCTTTTACATCGCAAGGGAACAAGAAGACACCGTTTATTCAGAGCCTGTATTCAGTGTAGGTGATCGTTATCTCAAACCAGCGGAGTATTTAACGGCCTTCACCGAGTTTGTGAAAGAACATAAGCATGACCTGGAGGCCATGAAGATTGTTCTGGAGAAACCCAAAGGTTGGAACACGCAAGTATTGCGCGAATTGAGGAAGCTATTACTACAAAACCATTTTCAGGAGGCAGACTTGCGTAAGGCTCACAACCTGGTGTATCACAAGAGTCTGGTGGACATCATCAGCATGATCAAGCATGCTGATAACAAGGAGCCATTACTGAGTGTTAACGAACGCATTGATAAAGCCATTGAAAAAGTATTTGGCGATAAGATTTTGGATAGTGCCCAACAGGAGTGGATATCTTACATTAAAGAGCACTTGATTACCAACCTTACCTTGGAAGAAGATGACTTTAATGACATGCCTGTGTTTGAAAATCACGGTGGCTTAGGTAGGTTTAAGAAGTTGTTTAAAGACGAGTATAAAGTATTGATTAACGAGATTAACGCAGCCATTGCAGCATAAGGTGAGCAAGGAAAATCAAAATATCGAATGGAAAGAAAACTGGCGTGATGAATACTTGAAATGGATTTGTGGTTTTGCCAATGCCCAGGGAGGTAAACTTTTTATTGGTAAGAATGATAATGGAGAAGTGGTAGGTATCTCCGATGCAAAAAAACTCCTGGAAGAGATTCCCAACAAGACAAAAGATATACTTGGCATACTGGTGGAAGTGAATTTGCACAAGTTCAAGGGGAAAGAATTTCTGGAGATTGTTGTCGAATCGTATCCATATCCCATCAGTTACAAAGGTCAGTATCACTATCGTAGTGGAGCCACTAAGCAAGAGTTAAAGGGAGCAGCGTTAGATAAATTCCTGCTGGAAAAGCAAGGCAAGCGATGGGATGGCGTACCCGTGCCTCATGTAAAGGTCAGTGACTTGAATGGAAATGCTTTTGCTACATTCCGCGATCAGGCCGCAAAAAGTAAGCGATTAACTACCGAAACACTTCAGGAAAGTAACAAAAGCCTGATGGAAAAACTTCACCTGATGGATGGTAAACTGTTAAAGCGTGCGGCCATCTTGCTCTTTCATTCCGACCCTGAGAAATTCATCACCGGTGCATTTATTAAGATTGGTTATTTTAAAAATGACGAAGACCTTTTGTTTCAGGATACGATCCATGGCCATCTGTTCGGTCAGGTGAAAACCACGATGGACTTGTTGTTGACCAAATACCTCAAAGCAACCATTCGCTATGATGGCATTAATCGCGTAGAAGAGTACCCTTTCCCAGAATCAGCCTTGCGGGAAGCATTGCTTAATGCCGTGGCACATAAGGATTATAGTGTGGGCCATCCCATCCAGATCAGTGTATATGAGAATAAGATCATCTTCTGGAATGAAGGAGAACTGCCGGATCAATGGACAGCAAAAAAACTGGTGCGCAAGCATCCTTCCCGTCCTTTTAATCCTGATTTAGCCTCTACCTTTTTCAGGGCAGGACTTATCGAAGCCTGGGGACGGGGTACGTTAAAAATGATCAGCGAATGCAAGGTTGCCGGTTTACCTGCCCCTGTATTTACGGCAGAAGGAGCAGATATTATAGTAGAGTTTAAAGTGAAGCGTTCAAAAACTGTGGAGAAAACTGTGGAGAAAACTGTGGAGAAAATCCTGGAGTTGATCGCACAAGATCCCACCATCACCATTAAAAGACTTCAGGCAGAAACAGGCTTGAGCCGAAGGGGTGTAGAGTATAACATAGAACGACTAAAAAGCGATGGAAAACTGGAACGTATAGGACCAGATAAAGGTGGTCAGTGGAAAATTGCCTGAACCGTTGATTCAATGAAAAGATGTTGATGGCTGGTTTTGCGTGGCATTATAAAAAATATGATGTTAACCCGGTATGGGCACAGTTGGAAGCCACGGCAAGAAAAAAAAGGATCGGTCTGTGGGCACATGATCATCCCATTCCTCCCTGGAATTTCAGAAAGCTTAAGAGAAAAGCACCATGAAGTGTGTTTGAACATCATGATGGCGGTAATCGGGGATCCATGGAGCGCCAATATTTTTTTTCACCTTTGTTAAAATAATCCACCACCTTTCTTAGCGGAGTCTCCCGCCTCGGGGACTCCGCGTTTTTGAAATCCATAGTCACAAATCGAGATCAACTCTTTTTAAGTAACTTTCAACATGAGCACAATAAGCGGGGCAAGTTACATGAAGTATTTCAACCTTCATTTGATTGGAAAGAATGCAGGAGTGCGCGGTTCATTAATCAAAAACTAAATTACATGTACGATAATCCTTGCCGGGGTAAGTGGAATCTGGCAGGTAGTCGGGTAGAGTATGTGCATAGTTCTTGCGGGTTTTATCTTACAGGAGAACAAGGTATTTATCCAGTTGACCCTATTGGAATGGTGATGGATATCGATTTGACAAAAGAAGTTGATGATTGATGAGTAAGCGCGGAGTCCCGAGGCGGAGACTCCACTTGGAAAAGAAGATCCCAAGACATCGGTTCTGAATAAATGGAATCAAGTGCATGAAGTGAAGAATGTGTTTGTTACCGATGGTGCCTGTATGACTTCTTCGGCCAATCAAAATCCTTCTATTAATTATATGGCCCTCGCAGCAAGAGCAGTTGATTTTGCTGTAGAGGAACTGAAGAAGGGAAATCTTTAGAATTACGAATTATACTTCGTGTAACTTGGCGTCTTAGTGCCTTTGTGGTTCAATCACTTAGGCTATCGCTAAACTTTTTTCACCTTTGTTAAAATAATTCACCATGGTGCTCCGTCTATGCAGTCATAACGCGCAGATGGTAACATGGACCTGGCAATGCAAGAAATAAAACAGAACACGTTCCTGAAGGAAAAGGACAAATTGTTGGGGTTTATCCGCAGCAGGGTGTCTACAGTAGAAGAAGCCGAAGATATTCTTCAGGATGTGTTTTATCAATTCATTGAAGGATTCAATTCTATTCAATCACTGGATAGAGTTACTTCCTGGTTATATAGTGTAGCCAGAAATAAAATCATCGACCGCTATCGAAGAGATGCCTCTCGCCCGCAGCGCACAGACTTTGAATTGTTGGCTGGTCGCGATGAAGATGCACCGTTAACCCTTCAGGAAATTTTACCTGATCTGGATAACAGTCCGGAGGCTACGCTGTTACGCGAAGCAATCTGGGAACAGATCACAGACGCATTGGCAAGCTTACCTGCTGATCAACGCGAGATTTTCATCCTCAATGAAATTGAAGAGAAAGGATTCAGGGAAATCTCCGAGGAGACAGGCATATCCATCAACACCTTGCTTTCGCGAAAGCGTTATGCCATCATGGCTTTGCGCAAAACATTGCAAAAGTTTTATGATGATGTGATTGGGTAAGCATTAAAAAAGAAATTAGGAAACGTAAAATAGGGAATGTATGAAACAAGGAATGTGGGTAGGAAAAGTTTTGATAGGCACGTTGGTTGCCATCATTGTAGTATATGGAGTAATAGCAGGTACTCAATATTTATGGAACTGGTTGGTACCTGAGTTATTCACAGGACCAGTGATCACCTTTTGGCAAACAGCCGGCCTATTGCTCTTATCTAAAATTTTCCTCTGGAGTTTTGGAAAATGTAGTTGCCATGGAGGTGGCCACGCAGGGGGCCCGTGGAAATATTACTGGAAAGAAAAATGGACCAGCATGTCGCCCGATGAGCGGGAACGCATGAAGCAGAAGATGAAAGAAAAATGGTGTTATAAAGAAGCGCCCGCTTCCGATACCCATTCAGGCAGCGCAAACGGTTGAAGTAAAATTTCAATAAAAATATTCTGACTTTTTTCTAGAAACCTCGAACAATAAGCAAAAACAGGCGTTGAAGGAAACTACGGAAACTTTGGTAAAGTAAAAAGTTTCCATAGTTTTGTGGTCCTTATGGATGAAATAGAAACACACGATAAAATTCTGGAAGGCTGCGAAGTGCTTTTCATGAAGTACGGGATACGCAGCGTAACCATGGATGACATTGCCAGGCATCTCGCAGTTTCAAAGAAAACCTTGTACCAGCATTTTGCTGACAAAGATGATCTCGTTTACAAAATGTCAGAGATGTATCTGGAGCGGAGTTTTCAGCAGTATGAAGAAATCACAAAGAGTTCAAATAATTCTGTAGAGGAATTAAGTAAGATTTCGGTGTGCATGAAACGCGACCTTGAGAACTTGAATCCATCGATGCTTTTTGATTTGCAAAAGTATCATCACAAAGCATGGGGATTGTACAATGAACACAAAGTAAAGATCATCAGTCAATCGGTTATGCGTAACATCACTCAGGGTGTTTCCGATGGTTTTTACAGAGCCGATATCAACCCGGATATTATGGCGATCACCCGGTTGATTTTAATTGAAGCCGCATTTAATCCTGAGTTATTTCCCAAAGACCGATTCAATTTTATAGAAGTGCATACGCAACTCTTTGATTTGTTCGTGCACGGCTTGTGCACAGAGAAAGGAAAAAAATTATACCAGAAGTATAAAAGAAGTAACAACCCTCAATTAAACTATATAAAGTAATGAATCCATTTTATAAACTATCGATGTTGATGCTCTGCCTGTTTTTAGCAGGGAACGTGAGCGCGCAGCAATCGTTCACGTTAGACCAATGCATTGACTACGCGCTTAAAAATTCGATCAATGTTCAGAACTCTGTTTTGGATGAGCAGATTGCTGCTGCTAAAGTGAAGGAAACTATTGGTTTAGGTCTTCCTCAGATTTCAGCCACAGCATCTATCGTTCATAATCCGAAGCTATCACGATTCTTTACCACCTACACGGGCTCAGGAGGTTTTATTGGTGATTTATCGGGTGTTCCTGGAATACAAGTGGGTGACGTGATAGCGGCACGAAACTTTTTCCAGTTACAATCCAGC
>JANOUH010000332.1:0-9365 GCA_031416795.1 Cytophagales bacterium
TTAAACTAAAAACTATGGGGAGAAAACTTTTTCAAGTTTGCCCCAGGAGGGGCTTCTATCGGCTATGCATAAAAACAATTTTGAGGCGCTACACCAATGTCTTTTTCTCTTAAGTTAACGACTATGGTGCACTCACAGACCGAAACAGAAACAATGCTACTTGAAATCATGTTACCTACTATATTAATCCTTCACCCATGCCCTTAACCAACTTCGAGCGAATGATTCAACTGGCAGACGAAGTGTTCGCCACCAAGAGCGATCCCAATCAGCTTGACATCAACGAGGAGGTGCTTGATCATTTGCGCAAAATTCATCCGGCCACCGTTTCAGAGCATGACGATGGCAACGGCCCGGTTGCCTGGATCTTATTAATTCCCACTACAATGGAACTGATGAATCGATTTATTGACGGTGCTATTACTGAAAAGGAATTATATGAATTGACGCCATGGAATACAAAATACGAAGCCTTGTATTTATGTTCCGCCATGGTGCTAAGGGAATATCGCAGAAAGGGAATTGCAAAAAGACTCACATTAAAAGCAGTGGAAGCCATACGCAACGATCATCCTATTAAATCGCTTTTCGTGTGGACGTTTAGTAACGAAGGATTGATCTGTGCTGAAGCACTCGCCCGCGAAACTTCTTTGCCTTTGCTACAGAGGATGTCATAATCTCGCGACCTCACGCACATCCCTAGCAACGGATTTTATCTCATCGTTACATCAAGTTATCCATAGTGATTGGTCAATGAATGTCATCCGCTCAATAAAGGTTAAACCTCAGCATACAAATTTCCCCATCAATGGAATAACCCTCACAGGAGTCAGGAAAACAAATTAAATTGGGCTCTGTTAATTTGATAGACCTGATCATGAAAAGAGTATTCTATAGTTTGGTTTTTGCCCAAATCTTCATAGCATTGGGATGCATTCAACAATCCGATAAGCAAGCGGGCACAACGGATCTTCCACGCATTGCCATTGCGGGATTAGCCATTGAGTCAAGCACCTTCTCTCCGGCACTTACCGATGAAGAAGCGTTTCATGCAAAAACAGGTGATACTATTTTCACCATGTACCCATTTTTATCTCCCGACTCATTGGATCGCAAACGCGCCACATGGATACCTGCATTACGAGGTGCAGCTCTACCAGGAGGCATTGTTACCCGTGAGGCTTATGAATCGTTGGTAACAAAAATGCTGGATTGGCTGAAGAAGAATGGCCCCTATGATGGACTCTTCTTTGATATCCACGGTGCGATGAGCGTGGTAGGGTTGGATGATCCGGAAGGTGATCTTATCATCAGGGTTCGTGAAGTGGTGGGAAAGAAAACGATTATTTCCACATCCATGGATTTACATGGCAATGTATCATGGCGACTGGCGCAAAACTCAGACCTGATTACCTGCTATCGCATGGCCCCGCATGAAGATGCCATGCAATCAAAAAAACGGGCCGTGGATAATTTGTTATCGAGAATAGAAAGTGGCAAAGGTAAACCCGCGTTTAAAGCGTGGATTCCTGTACCCATATTATTGCCAGGTGAAAAGACGAGCACGAGAGTAGAACCAGGAAAAAGTTTATATGCACAAGTAGCTCCGGCTGCTGCTCAGGAAGGAATTATCGATGCGGCTATCTGGATTGGCTATGCCTGGGCTGATGAACCACGCAATCATGCTGTAGTGATGGTGACTGGCGATGATCAGGAAAAAGTGACAAGCACAGCCGAAGCGCTGGCAAATAGTTTTTGGAAAGCGCGATCACAGTTTGAATTCATTGCGCCAACTGCTACGCTTAAAGAGAGTCTCGATATGGCCATCGTCAGCGAAAAACATCCGTTCTTCATTAGCGACATGGGCGATAATCCAACAGCCGGTGGAGCCGGTGATGTAACGTGGACGCTGAAAGAGATTCTCGCACGTCCTGAATTCAAAACAGAAAAAGGACCTTCACTTATTTATGCTTCTATTCCAGGGCCGGAGTTTGTTGCCAAGGCAATGGAAGCCGGAGTAGGAGGTCAGGTAGATGCCTATGCAGGGGCAGCCATTGACGCTCGTTATGCTCCGCCCATACGATTAGCAGGAACGATTGAATCGATCGTGCATGGTGATGAACATGCAGAAACCGAAGTGGTGGTGAAGATTGGCAATGTTCACGTCATTGTTACTAAGAAACGCAAACCGTATCATCTTGAAATTGACTTTGCAAGATTGGGTCTTGATCCTCGCAAGACAGATATTGTTGTGGTAAAGATTGGATACTTAGTGCCCGAACTTTATGATATGCGTGCAGACTGGATCATGGCGCTCACGCCCGGTGGTGTAGATCAGGATTTGGAACGACTTGATTTCAAACGCATCAACCGCCCGATGTTCCCTTTTGATAGAGACATGAAAGATCCGGATCTTAAAGCGAAATTAGTACCGTCATCGGATCAACTTCAATGAGGAATATTTACTGCGATAGCGCTCCTGAATTTACCATGGCCAAGCCTTTTTGAAATCGGTAGAGAACACTTGCCTGTATCGTAATGAAGATATCGATTACCGGAACCTGGTCGAACAGAAATACGCTCCGGATAGTGTACGCTCATAAACTGGAACAGCACTTTGAAATTGGTTTGCTCGAAAAGTGAGGCATTTAGCTTTATTCCATATAATCCTAACGACCCCGTAGCGCGGTCAGACGATATTGAGTTGCTTTGAGATAAAGGATCAGGAATCTTTCCTATTTTTGAAAGAATCACCTATTACGATCGCATGAGAATATTTGTGTATTCCGTTGTCTTTATTTTTGGATCATGGCAATCCTTTGCACAAAAGAAGCAGGTCTGTTTCTCTATTGATGACTTGCCAGTGGTGAATTATGGTGTTTCTGATACTGTTTTTCAAAAAACATTAATGGAAAAACTCATTCAAGCATTAACGAAAAATAAAATTCCGGCCATCGGTTTTGTTAATGAGACTAAACTGTTTGATCATAATCAACCCATCTCATCTCAAATTGGCTTATTAAACGAGTGGGTTGATAGTGGATTAGAATTGGGCAACCATACATTTTCTCATCCTGACTATAATGTGATGTCATTGAATGAATACTCGCAAAATATTTTGAAGGGAGAATTGGTAACCAGCGAGCTACTCAAACGAAAAGGCACTTCACTCCAATATTTCAGACATCCCTTCTTGCATGTAGGCAATTCAAAAGAGAAATGCGATTCTTTGAACTTCTTTCTATTGAATCATGGATATACTGTGGCTCCGGTTACGATTGATAATGAAGACTATTTATTCGCATTGGCATACAGAAGAGCGAACGATAAATATGACCGCAGCCTCATGAATAAGATTGGGGCCGACTATATTGATTATATGGAGAAGAAGTTAGTCTATTTCGAAAAACAAGCTTTCCATCTTTTTGGCAGAGAGATCAATCAGATTTTATTGCTGCATGCCAGTTTATTAAATGCTGATTATGTGGATGCTATGGCAAAGATGTTTCGTAAAAATGGGTATCATTTTATAACCATGGATAAAGCCCTGGAGGATGATGCCTATAAAACCGCAGTGACCCGGTTTGGTGATTGGGGAATTTCCTGGATTGATCGATGGGCTCTCTCTGCAGGCAAAAGTGGAGATTTCTTTAAAGGTGATCCTGTTACTCCGGCATATATCAAGAAATTATCTGAATGATTGGTTAAAAGCATTTTTGTTTTTGTAATTTGAATACACCAACGCTAATTTGTTTTCGATACAATACATCAACATAATTCAAATGACCAATAGAATATCAGTATTTCTTACTGTAACGATACTTTCAGTAACCGCACTAGAGGCGCAAACCACTAAGCAGGTTGAACAAATAGCTCACGCAGATTCGGTGCGACTGGTAATGGTAGTAAAGAAACAGTTTATGATTATATACAGTTGGGTACTGCCAATGTTGACGCTTATAACAAATCCATTTAGGAAGTGAAGAAGCTCCACACTTTTACTGCGAAAGGTGACAGGAAAATAGATTGAATACCAAAAAGCGTAAGACTCATGGGAATTACAATTGACTTGTTTAAAAAACTTAAGATTTTCTCTGAACCAGAACTTCAAGGAGAGATTCTGAAGCATGGCAAACTCATCAATGCCGGTAAGGGAGATGTCATCATTAAAGAAGGGCAGCATTTGAATTTCCTTCCCATCGTAATCAAAGGCCAGATTCGTGTATATCAGCAGAAGGAAGACCGCGAGATACTACTCTATTACGTGGGGCCTGAGCAAACGTGCATGATGTCACTTTCCTCGGCTTACTTTGATTATACTAGTGCCGCCAATGGAATGGCCATGGAACCAACAGAAATTCTTGTTCTTCCGGCTTACTTAATTGCCGAATGGCAGCTAAAATATCCTTCGTGGAACACGTTTATCATCAAGACTTTTAAAAGCCGCTATGATGAATTGCTCACTACCTTTGGGAGCGTTGCTTTTAAACCCATCCAGGCGCGCGTGAAAGAATATCTTATGGATCGAATTAAAAATTCGAATTCAAAGAAAATAGAAATCTCACATCAGACGTTAGCCAATGAATTAGGAACAACCCGCGTGGTGATTTCCAGAATTCTCAAGCAATTCGAAATGGACAAATCGCTTAAGCTTCACCGTGGTTATATTCAAATGCGTTAAATTATTTTTTGACTTGTGTATCTTTTGATACAATCAATTTTACAACAAGAACATTAATATTGGGAATGAGTTAGTAAAAAAACTTCCCTATGGTTGCACACAAGGACCTTCTAAACAAAGTCGATCATGCGCGTCAACAATTTATTCAGGCAGCATCCGCGCTAACTTACGCACAATCACAATTTAAACCCTCGCCAGAAGAATGGTCTATTGTTGACAATGTCGAGCACATGGTGTGGGCCGAAATGGGCGGCATCAATGGAATCTGGAAAACTCTGGAGGCAATTAAAAATGGTAAGCCTATCTGGAACGGTGAAGCGATTCATCACGGTTTTACCATCGAACAAATCATTGAGAAAACCTGGAAGCCAAAAGAACAGGTTCCAGAAATAGCCAAGCCACGGTGGGGCGGCCCTGTTGCTTATTGGATTAAGGCACTGGAAGGTTGTCAGCTTCTCCTGGAATCACTCTTTACAGAGCTTGAAGGCTATGATCTTGAACAAATCATTTATCCTCATATCATTTCAGGTCCACTCAACGTAGTGCAGCGAATGGAATTTTTGAGATTCCATCTTAACCGACATCAGAATCAAATTGAGAATATAAAATCACATCCCGATTTCCCAAAAGCTAAAATCGAATAGACTATGAATCACAAGAATTCCGTTTTATTACTACTGCTTATCAGTAGTTGCTTTGCAGCCCAGGCGCAAACTGAAATTAAAAAAGAGGGTAAGATTAAAATTCTAATTCATGTTACCAGCGGTCCCGAAAATCCAACACGGGCAGCACTTGCATTTCTAGTTGCCAAGACGGCTGTTGAAGAAGGCCACACCGTTACCTTGTTTTTGGCGGGCGATGCGGTACAACTTTTTAGAAGCGATGTTCTTGATAACCTTGCCGGACTTGGTACTGGAAAACTTCGGGAACATTATGATGCGATCGTAAAAGGAGGAGGAAAGTTTTATTTATCAGGAATGTCAAGCAAGGTGCGTGGTGTGGTGGAATCTGATTTGAAGGACAAGCCTGTCGAGTTTGCCTTACCCAAAGTACTGCTTCAATTGTCTTTAGAGAGCGATCGGATGTTTGTGTATTAAAAGATGGAAAATAATTTTTAAACTTGAACTTAAACATTAAGCACTAATGGAAAAAGTAATTCATTGTCGTGATGTGGGTTTTGATTGTGACGGAGTAGTCAAAGCAAAAACAGAAAATGAAGTTTTAGCATTGGCCGCTGAACATGCCAGAAGTGTGCATGGCTTGACGGAAGTTACACCAGAGATCGTTGCGAAAATCAGGTCCATAATAAGAGAAGAGCCTTCGGTATTAGCTTAGTTGAGTTGAATGTGTTTTTGGTAATGGCTGGTGAATTAGAGCAAGAATAATAAAATCTTCATGATGACTTCTATTCCTGATTTATTTCTCTCGAGACGCGGCTTTTTACAAAACAGTAGTGCCTTAATTTCTGGCGGAACAATGACCCCATCAGTAAACGATGATGTTCTGTTACTGCATGAAATAAAAATATTACAGGGCATGGCAGAAAGTACCTACCAGCAACTCTGGTCAAACCTGGGAGGAATAACAGAAAAGGAACTGGATTGGAAACCCAATAAGGAATCCAATTCTGTAAGATGGGTAATCGGTCATCTTTATTGGTTTGAAGAGTGGGCTGCCGATGCTATGGAGAAAAAAGGCAGATACCTATCGGATAAAAAGCCAACCTCCATACAAGACATTCCTTTTAATGAAGTGAAAGAGAAGTTTGAAATTGCTCGTAACCGAGTTTCTGATTTATCAAAATCTCTTAATCCTGAGCAATTGCGAAGTGAGATTAGTTATGTAGGTAGATTTGACATTGCGATACACAACTTGTTGCAAGTACATGTTCTTCATATGTCAGGACATCGATATCAAATCAGGTACATTCGGGGAACATATAGTAGAGTGTACCATACCAACAAGAATGATTTCGATCCTTGGTAGACATCCATCATTTTGATCCCGAGGGTGTTGCTAACAAACGACCAGCAACTCTCCAGGCTGGAAAGATTGGTTTAAAGTAAACACATTCGCTCAGTCATATAACTAAGTCGAGTTTTTGAGATAATCAATTAGCGTCCTGCCCTTATTATGCCTATCTTACTAAAATGGACACCATTTATAAGTCGGGCACCTTGATTACAGCCTATTGCGATCCCAATAACCAATTAATTATCAATCGGTACTTAGATAGAATATATTACTGTGAGGCGGTAAATGACCCAACACATAGATTATTAGCCTATTTTGAAAGAGAATTAATTCCTCCTGCAGCCACATTAAAGTCATAGTGTAGTTATATATCAAATACATGGTCAGCATCCGCTGCAAAATGATTGTCAAGGAAGAATTGACAAAGCTGGGACTTCATTTTGTTATCGTTGACCTTGGAATGGTAGAAACCCTGGAGGATATCACCGAATTACAGCGCGAGCAACTGAAAGTGAATCTGCTCAAGTCTGGGTTAGAATTGCTGGATGACAAGAAATCCATTCTGATTGAGAAAATAAAAAATATCATTATCGAAATGATTCATTATACAGATGAGATTCCGAGAGTGAATTATTCTGAGTACATCAGCGAAAAACTCAAGTACGATTATACCTACTTATCGAATATATTTTCAGAAGTAAAGGGCATCACCATTCAGCAGTTCATTATTATCCATAAGATTGAACGGGTAAAAGAATTGCTATTATATGATGAACTTAATCTTTCGGAAATCTCCTATAAACTGCATTATAGCAGCGTTGCCCATTTATCAAATCAGTTTAAAAAAGTGACAGGCCTTTCGCCATCGTTTTTCAAGAAATTGAAGCAAAAACGTAGAGGCAACCTGCAAAACCTGTAACCTATGCAACACTCTGCTGGAAGAGTGTAACCATATCCCTTCATAGTTCTTCACCTTTGTTTTCTGAATGAGTCTCTAAATTAGAGATGGCACCTTCAGGCATTCATCAAACAAACCGAGTATGAAAAAATATATTTTAGCAGTTATCATTTTAGTAGCATTGTTTAGCTGCGATACAAAAAGGAATGAAGCATTACAGCAGAAAGTTGATTCGCTGAGTGTACAATGAACAGCAACCAGGGAAGTGGTGAAAAGTATGAATGCACAGGTAATAATTACAGGTGTAGAGAAAAAATTGAGTTAGAAATAAGATAGGTAAGTTGAATTTGTTTAGAGCCCTTGCAGGGCTCTTTATTTTTTTTGATATCATATAGCCTATACAATAACTCAGTACACACGACCTTCAGCTAAAGTCAGAAGACCAGTGATATATATAATATTCTCTGGAAAAGTGTAATACTCTAAAACCTGGGTCTCCTCATCTTGTACTATTGCAATGGGATGAGCATTTATCCTCGAATGATTGAATTCTTCTTTATTTCTCGGTATCAACTTAAACACGAATCATTTGAAAATATACATTAAATACATGGTTAGCAACCGATGTAAAATGGCAGTGAAGGAAGAGTTAAGGAAGCTGGGTCTTCATTTCGTTGTTGTTGATTTAGGTGAAGTTGATATTATGGAGAATCTATCCATAGAAAAACGAGAGCAGCTGAAAACCGGGCTATTCAACGCTGGCCTTGAATTAATGGACGATAAGCGCTCCGTATTGATTGAGCGAATCGTAAACGTGATTACCGGAATGATTCATTACTCCGATGAGATTCCCAAGGTCAATTATTCCGACTTCATCAGCGAAAAACTCAATTATGATTACACCTATCTCTCCAACATTTTTTCAGAAGTAAAAGGCATCACGATTCAGCAATTTATTATCATTCATAAAATTGAAAGGGCAAAAGAATTGCTCCTGTATGATGAGCTTAACCTGACGGAAATATCCTATAAACTACATTACAGCAGTGTGGCCCACTTGTCCAATCAGTTCAAAAAAATTACGGGCCTATCACCCTCTAATTTCAAACAATTGAAAGACAGGAAAAGAACTCCGATTGAAGAGATTGGTTCTCTTACCATGGAGGATGAGACAAATGGAATTAAGCAAAACGACTTTATCCAGAAGTAAGATGGCGAAAATAAAAAAATCGGCTAAGGATGAGTTAATCATTGCCCGTAAAGAATTAGTTGTTAAAAAAAGGGAAAATAAAAAACTGGCCTTAGAGTTAGTCACTGTCCGCAAAGATCTTGCTTTTCAACAGAAGGAGCAGGGAAAACGAGCAGCTGAACTAGGTATTGCTAATATAGAACTTGCCATACAAGACAAAGAGAAAGGAAAGCGGGCAGCTGAATTAGGTATCGCTAACAAGGAACTTGCCATCCAGGATAAGGAGAAAGGAAAGAGGGCCGCTGAGTTAAGTATTGCCAACAAGGAGCTGGTCTTTCAAAACGATGAAAAGGGAAAGCGAGCGGCTGAGTTAAGTATCGCCAACAAAGAGCTTGTCTTTCAAAATAAAGAAAAAGGAAAGCGAGCAGCTGAGTTAGGTATCGCCAATAAGGAACTTGTCTTTCAAAACAAAGAAAAAGGAAAACGAGCAGCTGAGTTAAGCATCGCCAATAAAGAGCTTGTCTTTCAAAATGATGAGAAAGAGAAAAGAGCAGCAGAATTAATTATTGCTAATATAGAACTTGCCATACAAGACAAAGAGAAAGGAAAGCGGGCAGCTGAAT
>JANOUH010000333.1:0-4234 GCA_031416795.1 Cytophagales bacterium
TCCAAGAGATGACCTCAATGGAATGGATGTGGCCCGCAAAGTTCTTATTTTATCCCGTGAAGCAGGTTTGCAATTTGAGTTAGAAGATATACAAGTTGAAAACCTTGTGCCCAATGATTGCCAGGGTGAATTTTCAATGGATGATTTATTCAAAAGACTTTCATCCCATGATGCTGAATTTGAAGCCATGAGAAAGCAAGCTACCGAAAAAAATGAAAAGCTTAGATACATGGCTGTATTAGAAAACGGAAAGACTACCATCCGATTAGGATCTGTCAATGATCAGCATCCGTTTTACTCATTGAAGGGAAGTGATAATATCATATTATTGACTACCGAGCGATATCACGATCGACCCATGGTCATTCGCGGACCCGGTGCAGGCGCTGAAGTTACCGCTGCTGGTGTGTTTGCCGATATCATTCGCATTGGCAATTACTCAAATTAACATGATGATGAAACCAAAATCAGTCAGGGCATTTGCTCCCGCAACAGTCGCTAATGTATGTTGCGGATTTGATATTTTAGGATTTGCGGTTGACGCTCCGGGTGATGAAGTAGTCCTTACCCTGCGTGATGATTCTGAAATTAAAGTAGTCGCCATTCATGGAGACGGTGGCAGACTTCCTTTGGAGTCAAATAAAAATACAGCGAGTGTGGCCGTGGCTTCATTATTAAAAGAGTTGGGTAGCACTCAGGGTGTGGATATCGAGTTGTTTAAAAATCTTCCTTTGGGAAGTGGCATGGGTTCCAGTGCGGCAAGTGGTGCAGCTGCCTTAGTAGCAATGAAT
This sequence comes from Cytophagales bacterium, assembly GCA_031416795.1. Classification (GTDB taxonomy): domain Bacteria; phylum Bacteroidota; class Bacteroidia; order Cytophagales; family Cyclobacteriaceae; genus ELB16-189. The sequence goes on from JANOUH010000333.1 coordinate 792, forward strand.
CATCTTTTAGGCAATCCACTAACGCGCGAAGATTTAGTACGTCACGCCATGGAATCGGAACGAATAGCTTGCGGATCGGCTCACGCGGATAATGTTGCCCCTTGTTTGCTCGGAGGCTTTGTGCTGGTGCGAGATTATTATCCGTTGGACATCGTGAAGGTTCCAGTGGCACAAGATCTGTTTTGCACGTTGGTACATCCTCACCTTGAATTAAAGACAGAAGACTCCAGAAGAGTTTTGAAGCCTACGTTGCCTTTGAAGGACGCGATTACACAAAGCGGCAACATTGCGGGCTTAATGCTTGGATTAATTAAACCGGATTTTAATCTCATTGGCAGATCATTAAAAGATGTCATAGCTGAACCCATTCGTTCCGCATTCATTCCGGGATTTAATCAGTTAAGAGAGAAAGCCATTGAAGCGGGTGCCCTTGGATTTGGCATTTCAGGTTCTGGCCCCACCGTATTTGCAATCAGTGTGGACCATGAAAAAGCAATGGCTTCAGGCCTTGTGATTCAACATCAATTTTCGAAGTATAATTTAGCCAGTGATGTCTTCGTTTCCAAAATTAATATGGAGGGTGCCAGAGTTCTGGAGCAATAGTTAGAAAGTAATTTTATCGATCTTAAATAATCATTGATGAATTATTACAGCACAAACAATAAGAGCCATCGTGTTTCTTTAAAAGAAGCAGTCTTACACGGGCTGGCTCCAGATCAGGGTTTATACATGCCAGAGCAAATCAATGCGTTACCAAAGTCTTTCTTTGATTCGATTTCTAATTCATCATTTCAGGAAATTGGATTGAAAGTAGCCTCTCAACTAATCGGAGAGGACATACCTTCTGCCGAATTGGAACGCATTGTAAATCATACCATACAGTTTGATGCTCCATTGGCAGAGATTGAAAAAAATATGTTCGCTCTTGAATTATTCCATGGACCCACCATGGCGTTTAAAGATTTTGGTGCACGTTTTTTATCAGGCCTCCTGGGATATTTTGCCAACCAGCAGGATAAAGAAATAACTATTTTAGTTGCCACATCGGGTGATACAGGTAGTGCCGTAGCAAATGGATTTTATAATGTTCCGGGAACTAAGGTAGTGGTTCTATATCCGTCAGGAAAAGTCAGCGATATTCAGGAGAAGCAGTTCACCACGTTGGGTGGAAATATTACAGCACTGGAAGTGGATGGAACTTTTGATGATTGCCAAAGGATTGTAAAACAAGCATTTCTTGACGATGACTTAAAAACTAAACTATTTTTAACGTCAGCCAACTCGATCAACATCGCCAGATTGATTCCACAATCTTTTTATTACTTCTATGCTTTCTCCCGATTAATAAATAAGGATAAGCCTATAGTGTTCTCTGTCCCCAGCGGAAATTTTGGTAACCTTACTGCCGGTCTACTTGCTAAGAGGATGGGATTGCCTGTTCAGAAATTTATCGCTGCGACTAATCTCAATAAAGTCGTACCGGATTTTTTCTCAACCAAAGTATTTAAGCCAGTTGCTTCCATCTCGACCATTAGCAATGCCATGGATGTTGGCAACCCAAGTAATTTTCCGAGAATGTATGACTTATATGGAAATGATTTTGATCAGCTATCAACTGATGTTATCAGCTATTATTTTAGTGACGATGATACAAGAGCAGCTATGCGTGAAGTTTACAAAACCAACGATTATGTAATGGACCCTCACGGGGCTATCGGCTATCTCGGCTTGAAAAGATATATGGAGAGAAAAGATGTTACCGGTATTTTTTTAGAAACTGCGCATCCAGGAAAGTTCCAGGAAGTAGTGGAAAGGACGTTGAACAAAGAGATTAAATTACCACCTCGGTTGGAAGAGTTTATGTCAGGAGTAAAAAAAAGTATTAAGATTTCTTCTCAGTTCAGTGATTTCAAATCCTTACTTCCATCCTTGATCTCCCAATAGAGGCACAAAAGCAAAGTTGTCGAATTCTTCCTGTATCAGTTTACCTTGCTTTTTTGTGATGCGTAACATCTTTTGTTTCTCCCGATCACCCACGGGAATGATAAGAATACCATTTTCAGCCAATTGTTCAGTCAACGCAGAGGGTACAATTGGTGCTCCTGCTGTTACAATGATTTTGTCATACGGAGCCTTGGCGGGAATTCCTTTTGATCCATCTCCGTAAAAAAAATATGGATTGTACCCCAACGTTGGTAAAAAGTCTTTTGTGTGTTGGTATAGTTTCCGGTTAAATTCGATGGTATATACTTTAGCGCCCATTTCTAAAAGTACGGCAGCCTGGTAGCCTGACCCGGTTCCAATCTCCAGCACTTTCTCGCCTGACTTAAGCAGCAGCTTCTCGGTCTGAAATGCTACCGTGTAAGGTTGGGAGATAGTCTGGCCCTCGCCAATAGGGAAGGCCTTATCCTCGTAGGCATGACCAAGCAAGGCAGCGTCAAAAAATGCGTGCCGGGGCACTTTTCCGATTGCAGCCAAAACCCGTTCGTCAGAAAGGCCCTTTTCACGCAGTTTTTTAACAAGTTTGTTGCGAAGGCCTCGCTGTTTGTAGTTATCCTCTATCATTTTCTGAAACCCCAATTTGACGTAAAAAAGGCCAATTTTTCAGGGCAAACAAAGTTTTATAAAATGTTTAGGAAAATTGAAACTCAAGTCCCTACTTTGGGGTTCTCTTCAGCACAGTGAAAACTATTTTGCCATAGCGTTACTGTGTAAACCTGACCCTGACAGTAGGAGTGGTAAACACCACCCACTACTGCAAGGGCGGGTAAATTTTATCCCCATCTAATTTAATTCAACACCCTCCTGACTGATTTTCGTCCCGTTACACGTTTGATGTTTCGCTGTGGTCAATTAGGTTAATTTCCGATCAATACAAAAGGTGCCCAATAATAAGGGGCTTTAAAATTTTGACTATTGATTAACTTCAGCTTGGATTGACGTAAGGCCTTCGCAAAGTTTTTATCCTTGTTTTGTAGCAATGTTTTATAGAATTCTGTCATGAGTTGAGCGGTGGATTCATCAGCCACACTCCAGAAAGAAACCACAATACTTTTTGCTCCTGCATAGGTAAGAGCTCGGGATAAACCGATTACACCTTCACCTTTTGAAAGTTTTCCTAAGCCCGTCTGGCAAGCTGAGAGAACAGCAAGTTCTGCCTTTAGTTGAAGATTAAATATTTCTCCGGAAAACAAATTACCGTCATCCTGGCTGCCCGCATTTAGAAATATCCTGGAAAGTTCAGGTTCCGTTTCGTCAACAATGCCGTGCGTGGCAAAGTGCAAATAATCATAGTCAGAAAGCTTCGCTGTCTTTATCGTAGTTTCATTGGCTTCCTGAAATTTGGCAATATGTGAAGCCGTTCCAAAAAGTGAAGCAATGGTAGTCACTTCCTGCTCGGTGCCTGGTAGTTCGCTGAGATTATCTTTTTGTGGAAATTGAAT
>JANOUH010000334.1:0-17696 GCA_031416795.1 Cytophagales bacterium
GATGTAAATAATTCCTGTAGACAAACGATTTGCGCACCGCCTGCAGCAGCTTCTACTATTTTCTGAATGGCCTTTTCTAAATTTTCTTTAGGCTCTTTTGCGCAACTCATCTGCACTGTGCCAATTCTTATTTTTTTCACCGTTTCGGGTTTTAAAATGGAAGGTGTAAAAATAAGGATTTAAACTTTAAAAGAATCAGAGTCTTATGGCGCGCACCATCTCGCGTTTGCCGGGCGGGCCGGGCAAGGACTCAACGATCAACCCTAGCGTTTTTAGGTCCCGCTTCAGTTGGCCTTTTGCGCAATAGGTGATGAACGCGCCTCCGTATTTTAGCGTCTTAACAACCTTATCCAACATAGGCAGTTCCCACATTTCAGGCTGCTTATTCGGTGCAAAGGCATCGAAATAAATCAAATCAAATTGCTCAGGCTCCAGCTCAACGAGTTGCAATGATTTTTCCAGTTTTAAAAGTTTGAAATGAGAAGAGATATAGGTCCATTTCTGCCATTCTGCCATATGGAGTTTGTTAAGCAAATGGTGAGGATCAGGATAGTTTAAATTCTCCCATACTTCCTGACTCAGAGGATATGTCTCAAGAGAAGTATAGGCAACTGACAATTCATTTTTAGAGGCTTCGCTCAACGTTAATAATGCGTTTAGCCCAGTGCCAAAGCCCACCTCCAGAATGGAAATAGATTCAGGATTTTGTTTCTTCAGTAAGTAATTGAATCCCTGCTCGATAAAAACATGCAATGACTCTTGAACCGCTCCATGGCGCGAATGGTAGGTTTCGTCCAGCGCTTCGTTAAGCAGTGTGTGACTGCCATCACCGGTAACAATAATTTTTATCGTGTTCAAAGCTGATTTAAGTCATCTACAATTATGAAGTAATATACGCGCGAAATGCTAACTTTAAAATGTTAGGAAACCCTGCCGGTAAAGAGCATGAAAAAATATTAATAGGTACAGGTATTCCATATTTACTCTAACAAAGTATTATCAGCACATGAAACTTACGCTTCCAGAACACAGGCATCTAATTATATTACAGTATATCTTATTTACTTCGGTAGTTCTCTATTTCGGAAGTAGCCTGTTTGTTCCTCTTTCCTTTGCGTTATTAATAAGTTGCATACTCTATCCCGTTTGCACCTGGCTTGAAAAATATAAGCTTAGCAGAATGGGTGCTATTTTAGTAAGCATTTCTATACTTACAGTACTTTTTGGTGCCATAGTGTATTTACTGGTCAATCAGTTACTCTCCTTTTTTCAGGAATGGCCCGGATTGAAATCAAAGCTTACGGATGCAGCACAGGAAATCAGTGTATGGCTTAGCAGTAATTTCAACATCGATCGGGAGAAACAACTTCTGTGGTTAGACAAGATGATTAATGACTCGGGTGCCAGCGCGATGTCTATCCTTAGTAGAACGATATCAGCATCTGCAGTCGGAGCCGTGTACTTTATTCTGATTCCAATTTATGCGGTACTGATTTTATACTATCGTCACAAATGGATGGAGGTCCTCTATCGCCTGTTTCCTGCCGAAGGGCGTGAACGTATCAGAGAAATTGTAAAATTAAGTATACAGTCTTACTACAACTTTATTAAAGGTATGGCGATAGTTTATTTAATTGTTGGCATTCTAAACAGTACCGGTTTATTTTTATTAGGAATACCACATGCCTTTCTATTCGGTTTCATTGCTTCAATTCTTACATTCATTCCCTATGTAGGCATTTTGGTGGCTTCGCTCTTACCCATCTCTATGGCATGGATCACGTATACTTCAATCTGGTATCCTCTTGGTGTAATAGCAATCTTTGCCTTCGTTCAGTACCTGGAAGCAAACATAATTTTTCCGTTAGTGGTAAGCAGTCGATTGAAAATAAATGCACTCGTAACGATTGTTTCTATTTTTGCCGGAGCAATCATTTGGGGTGTTTCCGGTATGATTTTATTTATACCATTTTTGGGGATTCTCAAACTCGTGGCCGACCGCACACCCTCTCTGAAAACATTATCCGTAATTCTGGGAGAAGAAAAGGACTAATTATTCTTTTCTGATCAAAGCAACAGCATACGCATTCACTCCTTCTTCGCGACCGATATAACCAAGGCGCTCGGCTGTAGTTGCTTTGATGGAGATATCCTCTTCAGATATATTCATCAGAGGAGCCAGTACTTTTTTCATTTCTGGAATATGAGGGTTCACTTTGGGCGCTTCCAGACAAAGGGTACAGTCAATGTTTTCCACGCTCCATCCTTTTTCTGAAAGCATGCGAATGACATCTTGTAAAAAAAATTTGCTATCCATGCCACTCCAGCGTGGATCCGTATTTGAGTAATGAAATCCGATATCACGAAGATTGGCTGCTCCCAGAAGAGCATCACAAATTGCATGAATAAGAACATCGGCATCAGAATGACCAACAGCACCCTTAGAGGCTGGGAGCTTTATCCCGCCAAGATAAAAATCACGACCTTCTTCTAGCTGATGAACATCAAAGCCGAGCCCAACACGAATTTTCATTTTCTTAATTTTTATTTTCTGCCTGGTAATACATGACGCTTGCATTGCTTTCCTTGAAAATGCTTTTGGCTAGTCGGTGGATATCGTCAGATGTAACAGCTTGTATTTTATCTTCTTCCTGATTTACTAATTCAGCATCACCAGAGAGCGCAGCAAAAGCAATGTTCATGGCGCGATTAGTTACCTCTACCTCACCGAACTCAAGCGTAGCAAGAGCCTGATTTTTTACTTTTTGTAATTCTTCCTCGGTGGCCCCGTTTTTTATGATCTCATCGAGAACCAAATTTACTTCGTGCTCAGCATCATTCAGCGCAATACCGTCTTTTATTCTACCACTGATTACAAATAATCCAGGATCTATAGATCCCATAGTAAAGGAAGAAATTGAAGTGAATATTTCTTTTTGATGAACAAGTGTATGATAAAGCCTGCTGGAATTACCGCGACTTAAAATGTCACTCAATAAATCATACGCATAATAATCTGCGTCAAATCTTCCGGGCATGTGATATGCTATATAAAGCGCATTGGCTGGCACATTGGCCTTAACTTCTAACGTTCGCTTGCTCAGTTGTGCTGGTTCTGACGGAATTTTCCTTTCTGCTTTTTTACCAGCTGGTATTGGCCCAAACCATTTTTCTGAAAGATGTTTAACCTGGTCAACGGTAACATTTCCAGCCACCACTAATATGGCGTTGTTGGGAATGTAGTATTTGAAAAAGAATTGTTTTACATCATCAAGTGTGGCATTTTCAATATGGCTGATCTCTTTGCCAATAGTAGCCCATTGATAAGAATGAGTTGTGTACACCAACGGCCTGAGTTTTAACCAAACATCGCCATAAGGCTGATTGAGATACCGTTGCTTAAATTCTTCTATCACGACTTTACGTTGCACCTCCAGCACTTGTGGATCAAATGACAAACTCAACATGCGGTCGCTTTCCAGCCAAAAACCCGTTTCAATATTTGCCGCGGGTACCATTAAGTAGTAATTCGTAATGTCTGCATTGGTAAAGGCGTTGTTCTCACCACCAACAAGTTGCAATGGTTCATCATAGTTTGCAATATTTATAGAGCCGCCAAACATCAAATGCTCAAAAAGATGCGCAAAGCCTGTTTTATGGGGTCGCTCGTCACGGGAACCCACGTCATAAAGAATGTTCAAGACAGCAATTTGCACGGTGGGGTCTTCATGAACGAATACCTTGAGGCCATTGCTCAACACAAATGAAGAATATGGAATCATAATTGACCAAAATTAACAAACTTGCCGATCTTCATTTCAACTTTAGTATCAGGAACAAATTACTCATTCTCTTTAGAAGACGTGATCCAAAATTCTAACTTGCCTTTTGTTTTAAACTCCTATGAAATTCATACGCACAAAATATTCTGACGAAATCCTTCGTGGATTATATGAAGCATTAATTCGTCCTCGACTGATTGAAGAAAAAATGCTTATTCTTTTACGGCAAAATAAAATCAGTAAATGGTTTAGCGGCATTGGTCAGGAGGCAATTTCGGTTGGGATTACGCAGGCGCTTGATAAGGATGAATACATCCTGCCCATGCACCGCAACCTTGGTGTATTTACTGGCCGCGAACTTCCTTTCGTACGATTATTCGCACAATGGCAAGGCACCATGATGGGCTACACCAAGGGCCGTGATCGTTCTTTTCACTTTGGCACCAATGAGCATCACATTGTGGGAATGATTTCTCATCTGGGTCCGCAAAATGGTGTGGCCGATGGCATCGCGCTGGCAAGCAAACTAAAAGGAGAGCAAAAAATTACGGTTGTATTTAATGGAGATGGCGGCACCAGCCAGGGAGATTTTCACGAAGCTCTCAATGTAGCTGCTGTATGGGATCTTCCCGTAATCTTTGTAATTGAAAACAATGGGTATGGATTATCAACACCCAGTAGTGAGCAGTTCAAATGCAAGCAGTTTATTGACAAAGCCATTGGCTACGGGATAGAAGGCGTTCAGGTAGATGGAAATAATGTTCTTGAAGTTTATGATACGGTGAAGTCTTTGGCAGACAGCATGCGCAAAAAGCCAAGACCGATATTGTTAGAGTGTATCACCTTTAGAATGCGTGGTCACGAGGAAGCGTCAGGCACCAAGTATGTTCCTAAAGAACTGATGGTGGAATGGGCCAAAAAAGATCCCGTAGAAAATTTTGAAAACTATCTGATCAAAGAGGAAGTGATCGATGCGAAGTATGCAGAAACCATTCGAAAAAAAATAAAGAAAGAAATTGATGAAGGGTTGAATGAAGCCTTTGAAGAAAAATTACCGACCGCCAATACAGAAGCGGAACTGAATGATGTTTATGCACCATTCACACAGCAGGTAATTAGTCATTCGGAAAAAACGACAGAGAAAAGATTCATTGATGCAATCAGTGATGGACTCCGTCAAAGCATGGAGAAACATGCTAACCTGGTGCTGATGGGTCAGGATATTGGCGACTATGGAGGTGTATTTAAAATCACGGAGGGCTTTGTGGAAAAATTTGGAAAAGACCGTGTACGCAATACCCCACTTTGTGAATCTGCGATCATAGGCACGGGCCTGGGTCTTTCTATCAAGGGCATGAAAGCGATGGTAGAAATGCAGTTTGCTGATTTTGTAACAGAAGGGTTCAATCAGATTGTAAACAACCTGGCCAAGACTCACTGGCGTTGGGGGCAATCGGCCGATGTGGTGGTGAGAATGCCAACCGGAGCAGGCACCGCTGCCGGCCCATTTCATAGCCAAAGCAATGAATCCTGGTTTTTTCATACGCCCGGATTGAAAATAGTTTATCCATCCAATCCGTACGATGCCAAAGGCTTGCTTTGCGCTGCGCTGGAAGATCCGAATCCTTATCTGTATTTCGAACATAAGGTGCTCTATCGTTCGGTGAAGGAAATGATACCCGATGATTATTATACGATTGAAATTGGCAAAGCAAAATTGGTAAATGAAGGTTCTGATATTTCTATCATCACCTATGGCATGGGGGTGCATTGGGCAAAAGAGATTTTAAGCAGCATGCCTGAAGTAAGTGCTGATGTTCTTGACTTGAGAACACTGCTTCCCTGGGATAAAGAAGCGGTGATGGAAACCGTAAAAAAAACCAATCGTGTACTGGTACTTCACGAAGATACACTTACCGGAGGTATTGGTGCCGAAATCGCAGCCTGGATCAGTGAACATGCCTTTTCTTACCTGGATGCACCTGTAAAAAGAGTCGCAAGTTTAGATACGCCCATTCCATTTGCCGCTACGTTAGAGAATAATTTCTTGCCGAAAGGAAGAATAAAAAGTGCGATTGAAGAGTTATTGAGTTTTTGATTTCGCGAGGCACCATTTTGAGTGAAAAACAGGTCATTGCTTTTTTGCTTATCTTGGCCTGTTTCTTTGTCTAAACTTGTTGTACAAAAGCAATCATAAAGCCCATCCTTTCGCATCCATTGCAAAATGGTTTGCTGTGATTCTTATTATTGCATTCTCCCTTCCCACGCTTGCTCAGGATAATAAGCCCATCGATAACAAAGGGAAGATTAAGCAGATGCGCGCCAAGTCAGTAAAAAAGAAAGAAAAAGGATCCACGAAAGATATTGCAGGGAAGAGGTTAAGAACTAAAAACGCAAACTCGGTAGCTGGTCGGGCGGTATATTCAAATCCATCACCGTATGCGAATGAAAGAAAAGGTAAGGATAGAGTTGCCAAACCAATTGGGGGCCAGCCGGCTCGTATTCGTTCACGGTCTGCGGAATCGGCAAGAAATAATGTATACCCACAGAGCGGCCCGTTTGTAAATCGGGGTTCAACAAGATCGGAAACAGGCAGGTCAAACAGAAGTCAATCCACGCGATCAGGCAAACTATCTACAAGACGAACTGCATCGTTTGGAGGATCTGTTAACCCTCCAAGAAGCAGATCACGTTCGGCTGAAACCTCACGCGCTAATGCGTATCCTCAAAAGGGACCATTTGTAAATCAATCATCAAGGCAAACGCAACGACCAGGGTCAAAAAGCCAGGCAACCCGCAGAGGTCGTCTTAGTACGAATGCAAGAACATCAAGAGGCGTTCGGGTGAGTTCACCACGAAGCCGTTCTTCATCGGCCGAATCAGCAAAGGGAAAACGCTTTCAGCAAACAGGATCGTTTGTTAATCGTTCATCAAAAAATACGGAGACGGTTTCTTCAGGCTCTAATCGATATAGTCGCAGAACCAAACTGAGTGCAGGGCCAAATCCTCCGGGAAAGAAAAGAATTATTACTCCTCGATCAGCATCACAACAATATGTAACACGGGGTAGAAAAGATGTGTATTGGGGCAAGTTCTCAAAAGGTGAAAAGGCGATCACCACGGATATATCCGGCAATCCACTTCGAAGACGAAACTATCGAACACCTCCTAATGAGCCGGTCAAACCAAAAAATCCCTATGAGGGCCGTAAAAAATCATCCGGTGATCGTGCGTATTCAGGCACCTTCCGTTCGGGGCATGTAAGTGGTTCGAATCGTACTGAAAAAGCATGGATGGGTGACGTATCCGGGCAACCTATTCGCAAGCGTTCATCCAGGCAAACAGAAATTGCAGGAAAAAAAACAACCGGACCAGCGAAAGCCGGAGGCAGTATTAGTGCTTCTGGTAAGTATCGCTCCAACCGACCATTTAAAGCAGGTGTAGGAAGTGTTAGTGCTTCTGGAAGATATCGTTCCAATAAACCATTGAATGGTAGAGCAGGATCATCATTAAGCTCCAGCAGTAAAAACAGAACAAATTCATTCCGGCCTCAGGGTGGAGGGAGTATTAGTGCTTCCGGAAAATATCGCTCGAACCAACCCTTTAAAGGAGGTGGAGGAAGTGTTAGTGCCTCCGCAAGATATCGCTCGAATAAACCATTGAATGGCAGAACCGGATCATCACTAAGTATTAGTAACAAAAATAGAAGTTACAACTATGCACCGAAGGGGGGAGGAAGTATTAGCGCTTCTGGAAAATATCGTTCTAACAAACCCTTTAAAGGAGGTATAGGAAGCATTAGCGCCTCTGCAAGGTATCGCTCCAATAAACCATTGAATGGCAGAAGGGGATCATCATTAAGCGTTAGTAATCAAAACAGAAGTTACGACTATGCACCTAAAGGAGGCGGCAGCATTAGTGCTTCCGGAAGATATCGTTCTAACAAACCATTCAATAACAGGATTGGATCATTAAGCGTGAGTGGAAAAAACAGAACGTATGACTTCAAACAGAAAGGTGGAGGCAGCATTAGTGCCTCTGGAAAGTATCGTTCGAATCAACCGTATAATAATGGAGGCGGAGGAAGTATTACTACCACTGGAGATTATCGCTCGAATAAATCATTTAAAAATAGAATAGGACCCTTAAGCGTGAGCGGCCAAAACAGAACATATGACTTCCAGCCTAAAGGCGGTGGTAGTATAAGCGGAAAAGTCTGGAATAATGACAATAAACCAATTGAAGGACGAACCCTTAAAATAGGAGCAAGTGCAATGGCTACCTTTCAAGGTAACGCAAAAATAAAGGAGCCTAAAAAAGGTGGAGGCAGTATAAGCGGTAAACTATGGAATAATAATGGTAAGCCAATTGAAGGACGTACACCTTCACAAGTTCAGGCGGCAGCTGCCAGCTATTCTGGTAGAACAAAACTTCCATTTTTCAAAAGAGCCTATGTAAGAAATCCAAATGCTGTTGAGAAAGCACTAAAGAAGGAAAGCCCTCTTGAAACTGTATATATGGCCGATGGTCTGCAAGTAGCTGTGAAAGCCAAACAAACAGGAACAAAGCCGAAAGCAGTAAAGGGTTCTATGCCTGGATTAGCTCCAACTAAAGCCACGGTAAAAGCCAGTGAATATTCCCGAAGCATGAAAATGTATTGGAGCTATAAGCACAATCCAAGCAGTGCGGATCTATCACTAAAGACCATTGCACCCGGTAGAGCTTATGCCCGCATCGTGGACTACCAGGGAAATGTTAAGATGAGTAAATACAAAGACAAAAGATTTTTGCCCGATGCCAAATTTGCTCACGGCAACCAAAATAATGTAAAGGAGGAACGAACTATGATGACTGACTTTAAGTTGTTATGGACTAAGATTTTTAAAAAGAACGGAACCCAGCCCACCGCAGTAAAAGAAAAACCTGTGCGTCCACGCTATGATAAGCGTGAGCGTGAGTTGTGGCCTGGCCTTTACGATTAACAAGAACGAATGAACTGGACAGAACTAAAGACCGCCAATCAATTAGAAGCATTGCAGGCCGAGTCAAAAAATCAAACCGTAATTATTTTTAAACACAGTACAACCTGTTCGATCAGTAGAACTGCTTTGAATCGGTTAGAAAGAAACTGGAAGGAGGAAGACATGACTTCTGTAAAGCCCTATTATTTAGACCTGCTTTCCTATCGCGAAATATCGCGCGGCATAGCAGATCTATTTGATGTAGAGCACCAGTCGCCTCAGGTAATTGTGTTAAAGAATGGTGAGGCTGTATTTCATAGATCGCATTTTGATATTGAATTCACCAGCATCAAAAATGCAGTGCTTACAATACCGATCAAAAATTAAAGACCACCGTTTGTTTTACGGAATCAGATAAGCTAAGTGCCACCGGGCATGTTAATGCGGCATTTTTCAATTTTTGTTTTTGCACATCGGTAGCCTTCAATGTGGGGTGATAAAAAGTAATTTGAATCTCACCAATTTTTCTTGGGTTTGAAGCCATGATTTTCAAGACCTCTGATCGTAAGCCCTTCAGATCAATTTCTTCTCTTTCGGCCAGCATCCCCATAATCGTCATCATGCAGCTGCTAAGGGCAGCACTGACAAGATCAGTGGGGCTAAAAGCCTCTCCTTTACCATTATTATCAGTTGGGGCATCGGTTATAACCTTTTCTCCTGATTTTAGATGCTTTGCCTGAGTTCTTAAATTTCCCAGGTACTCAACTTCTGCCATTAGATTCATAACAAGACTATTTTTTCTGCGTTAGTTACTATAACTTTAACTTCGTTAAGCAAAGTAAGGTAGTAGGAATGAAGGATCGTATTAAAATTTTGTTTTTTCTTTTTATCCTTCTGATGGTAGGATATCATTCGGTGTATGCTCAAACACAAGACAGCTACGAATATAATTCAGAATTTACCTGGGGGATTAATAAGAATTCATCGGGTGGTCTCATTGGAGGCTTTACTTTCAAAAAAGCCAAAAAGCGCGGTGATCGGGTTTTAGAGACCTATGGCCTCGAGATAATGAATGTGAAACACCCACAGGAAGTAAGGCGAAACTCTGGTTATACTGGTAATTACTTTATTTACGGAAAGAGCAATTACCTATACGCTCTTCGCTTTCAGTACGGTCGCGATTTCATCCTTTTTACCAAGGCACCCCAGCAAGGAGTTGAAATAAAAGCAGTTTTTGCTGCCGGTCCATCTCTGGGAATTGTAGCCCCTTATTACATAGAGAGGACTGTGGATAATAGTTACTTTTCATCCGTGCATGAGCAATATGATCCTAATAACCCCAATCATTCTTATAATAATATTTTGGGAACCGGGAATGTCTTTGAGGGTATTGGAGAGTCAAAAATTCAAATGGGTGGAAATTTGAAAGCCGCGTTAAACTTCGAATTAGGTATTATCAAGAGTCAGGTTACGGGCTTCGAGATAGGAGTCCTGGCTGATGCATATTTCAATAAAATAAATTTGATGCCCACCGCAGAGAACAAATCTATATTCCCAACTGTGTTTTTCACGCTTTTTTACGGGAATCGTAAGTAGCCAGCAAATTTTCTTTTGAAATTTTGTGACCGGGAAATCTTTTTTGGATTGTATTGCTATATTTGAAATCCTAAACTGCAATTCTTAACGTATGGAAGCGAAAAAGACTGAATCCGCTGATTTGACGAAAAAGACAAGCTTTTTCTTCAGTATTGGCTTGCTGGTAACACTAGCACTTGTTTTCACCGCCTTTGAATGGAAACAATATGAAGATAGCCTGATTGATCTTCAGGGTAAAAGCACAAACACATTTGAAGAAATGTTAGAGGTTCCGCCTACGGAACAGCCACCTCCACCAGCACCGATCATTCAACAACCACAGATTGTAGAGGTGCCGGATGAAGAAGAAATTAAAGAAGATCTTAACCTCAAGTTTGATGTGGAAGTTACCGAAGAAACGAAAGTGGAAGAGGTAGTTGTAGCTCCCGTTGAAGAAAAAGAGAATGTAGACGAAATCTTCAGCGTTGTTGAAGAGTCAGCTAATCCAAGAGGAGGTTATCCTGCGTTCTACAAGTTTGTGGGAGAGAAAATTAAATATCCAGCCCAGGCAAGAAGGATGGGTATTGAAGGAAAAGTATTCGTTGAATTCGTTGTTAACCGTGACGGTACTATTGTGGACGTTAAAGCCATCAAAGGAATTGGGGCTGGTTGCGATGAAGAAGCTGTAAGAATTGTGCAAAGTGCTCCGGCATGGACACCTGGTAAACAAAGAGGAAAGCCAGTAAGACAGAAAATGGTTATTCCGATTACCTTCAAGCTAGGTTAATCAGATCCGTCAAATATATTGGAGGCCCTGACTGAAAAGTCGGGGCTTTTTAATTGTGCGCCATGCATGACATACAACTATAGGGTGCAAGTCCCGAACGGGCTGAGTTGGAGGAACCGTTAACAGAAGGCAAGGGTGTCTATTGCGAGATAGAATCTGAAGGAAGCCGGATGTAAACAGGAAGTTCTGACGAACAGAAACCAGATATTAAGGCTTTCTCTGTGGGTAACTGAGCAATGGATCAGGAAGCCCTATTCCAAGCCGTAAGCAGAGGTGGTAAATCTGGCAGAACACCTGGCAAGTTGTGATGTCTTACCATGGGAGATCTCAAGCCCTCGCGTAGGGAGATTGAGAAGTCAGCAGATGTCATAGTAGGTTGAGTAACGAGCCTAAAAAAAAACTTAGGAAGACTCACAACAACTGAAGGACGGAATCTCACGAGGTAGGGTTAATAAGGAAGTTGTAAAAGGAATTTGGATGTCAGAAAATGGGTGACCATCTGCGGCTTTTGAACTGGATGATCGTAAGCATCAAAGCCAAAGAAGCAGTTAGACATAAACCTTTCAGCTGATTTATACGAGACCCGTCACGGGAGAAACCGCTGTATACGTAAGTACGTACAGTGGTGTGAGAGGACAGATAGGAGGAAATTATTTTCTTCCTATCTTCCTACTCGATTGGCGTTAAATTATTACTCCGCAAAGCAGACCGATCACGATGATAGCCCAGGAGGGAACTTTGGTAAATGCCGTTAAGCAAAATGTGCCAATGGTAAAGCCAAAATTGAGGAAAGTATTTTCCAGAGGTTGAAACAGCAAGATGGCGGCTGCAATAACTAATCCTGCATTTGCTGCATTAATACCCTCAAGAGAAGCCCGTATAGGTCTGAATTTTTTCAAGCTTTCCCAGATCCGAATCATAAAGAAAATTAGAAAAGTGCCTGGCAAAAAAAGCCCTGCAGCAGACATGATACTTCCAAAGATCTGTCCTCCAATTCCGTAATCGCGCATGGAAAGAACTCCCAAATAAGAACTGAATGAAAACACTGGGCCAGGCAGCGCCTGTGCAAATGCATATCCGGAAAGAAATTCGTCATGCGAAATGGGGTGGTGAAGTGGCTTTGAAAACTGCACAAACTCCGTATAAAGCATTGGGGTCAATACCTGACCACCACCAAAAATCAAACTTCCGTTTCGGTAAAAATTTTCAAAAAGACGAACAGGCAAAGTGAGCTCGGGAATACTTTTAGTTGCCCAGCCTAGCAAAGCGGCAAAGACTAATACGCCTGCCCATAAAAAAAAGTTTGCCCAGCTAACATCAAACTTCTTCTTCTCCTCACGTGGATGAGCCTTATAATTGAATGCTGTAACTAGCCCAGCTAAAAGCAAAACAATTGGAAAAACAAAAGGTGTCTTGAAGAAATAGGTTGCTGCTGCGGCTAACACCATCAGGAGCAATCCACGTTTTGTCGTAACCGTCTTTAAACTAATAGCATAACCAGCATGTGCGATCATCCCTACAGCCATAGGTTGAATGAATCTTGTGAAATCCAATGAAGTTTGTTTTGAAACAAAGCTATTCATTAACATCCCGGCAACGGTCATAATAATCACGGAGGGCAACAGCCAAATCAACAATGTCAAATATGCCAATGAAGGTCCTCCCATTCGATAACCAAGTGCTGAAAGTGTTTGGGTTGAAGTTGGACCTGGAACCACCTGACATAATGCATTCAGCTCTACCAGATCACCATCGCTGAGATAGCCTCTTTTTTTAACCAGAATATTTTGAAAGTGGGCAATATGAACTTGAGGTCCTCCAAAGCATGTCAGCGACAAATAGAGAACATCCTTTAAAAAAATGATATAGCGAACACGCTTGATCAACGAGCCGTGATTATTTTTTTAATCCTATTTCCTTCAATCTTTGACTTAGAAATTCACCTGCCGTTATATCGTCCCACAATTTTGGATGAGATGCATCCATACAAGATGATAAGGCAGCCAAATTCATTTCTGATCTTGGATGCATAAAAAAAGGAATCGAATAACGAGGAGAATTCATCAGGTGACGTGGGGGATTTACTACGCGATGAATGGTGGACTTAAGCTTTTTATTAGTTAATCTCTCCAGCATATCGCCCACGTTCACAACCAACTGTTCAGGCAATGCAGTAATGGGAATCCACTTTCCATCTCTGCGTAACACTTGCAGGCCATCGGCACTGGCGCCCATTAAAAGAGTTATTAAATTAATATCTCCATGCTCGGCAGCCCGCACAGCATCAGCTGGAACCGCATCAGGATTTTCAATTGGGAAATAATGGATGGGGCGGAGGATGCTGTTACCATGTTTTACTTTTTCATCAAAATAATTTTCGGGCAGCTCCATATAAAGGGCAATAGCCTTTAGCATTTGTACACCCGTCTTCTCCAATCTTCGGTAAACATCAAGTGCAATTTCTTTAAACTCTGGTACTTCCTCTGGCCATATGTTTTCCGGATATTCATTCTTGATCGGATCATTGTCCAACACCTCTTGGCCCACATGATAAAATTCTTTCAAGTCTCCAGTGTTGCGACCTTTTGCGTGCTCTTTACCTCGGCCGATATAACCTCTCTGCCCGGCAAGGCCTGAAATTTCATATTTCTGTTTTACCGAATCAGGTAAAGCATAAAACTTTTTGATGGTGTCATAAAGTCGTGCAGATAATTCATCCGTAAGAAAGTGATTACGAATGGCCACAAAGCCAATGTTGTTATAAGCCTCTCCTAAAGCCTGAACAAACCTGTCCTTTTTTTGAGGATCAACACTTGCGAAATCAGCAAGATCGAGAGAAGGAATTGTGTCGTATAATAACTCCGCCATGGTAGATGGTTTTAAGGGGTTATCGCAAGCTAATTATTTTTAGGTAATTTTACCTGATGTCCGATTAGGGCATGATTTTAGGTAAGTCAAACATTCCATAATAAATACATGAAATGAAATCCATAAGCAGAAGAAAATTCGTAAACCAATCTTTGAAGGCAACTGCTCTTACTGTTATTGGCTCCCAGCTAACTTCTACTATTGCCTTTGCAGAAGAGTCACCGCTTGCCGCATTGCAATTTTCACAGATTACTTTGCCTTATGCAACCAATGCCCTGGAACCAAGTATTGACACGTTAACCATGGAGATTCATTATGGAAAACACCATGCGGCCTACATTAAAAATGTAAATGATGCCATCGCTGCAGAGAATATTTCTTTCTCTACGGAAAAGGATTTCTTCGCAAATACATCAAAACTTTCAGCGAAAGCGCGCAACAATGGTGGTGGAGCATGGAATCATAATTTCTTTTGGCAGGTGATGAAGCCCGGCAGTGTTGCTCCTACTGGCAAAGTAGCTGATGCCATCAATGGAGCGTTTGGCTCATTTGATAAATTCAAAGAACAATTTACACAAGCTGCTATGACACGCTTTGGTTCTGGTTGGGCCTGGCTTGTTAAAGATGGTAGCACATTGAAAATTGGTGCAACACCAAATCAGGATAATCCACTTATGGACCTGCCTACCGGACAGGCAGGTATGAGTGATCTTAAAGGTACGCCATTGCTTGCGTTGGATGTTTGGGAACACGCCTATTACTTAAAATATCAAAATAAAAGAAACGAATACGTTGCCAATTGGTGGAATGTAGTAAACTGGGATGAAGTAGCTAAACGTCTAAGCTAATTTTTAGTCGGATGAAAAAATTAGTACTTCTCTCATTAATTGTTCTCTGTTTTTCTCAAATAAGTTTAGCTCAGGAGATTAAGGCATACAAAACATTTGGTGGCGTGCGCTTTGAAATGGATACCGTTACGCTTGGGTTAAATCAAGTTTTGGAGATTGTCAAAGAAAATTCAGAAGCCTACGCAGAACTTAGGCGGGCAAAATCAAATAACAATGCAGCAGGTGTGCTTGGTTTTTCCGGGGCTATTTTAATTGTCCTGCCAATCGGCACCGCAATAGCAGGAGGAAGTCCGGAGTGGGGCCTCGCTGCAGGTGGAGCCGCATTGATATTAGCTTCTATTCCATTCACTACTGCCTTTAGAGGTCACACCATGCAGGCGCTGGATCTTTATAATGGCAAATTCAAAACTTCGAGAATAAAACCGGAATTTCGATTTTATGGAACTGGAGCACGCCTAACGATCCGCTTCTAATCAGCCTGATGACGAGAATAGATTTGAAGCAGGTCAGTTGAAATCTGTTCTCTCGATATTAAATCCCCTTGCAGTGAGGGACCTTTGATTCCTTTGTGAAACGAACGGGGTGATGTGAAAATACGAGCCTCATCCCACAAGCCTGATTCAATAAAGAATGAAAGCGTTTGATTTCCTCCTTCAACAATTAAAGATTGAATCTTTTCTTTGCACAGCCAGGCGAGCAATTGTAGAATAAAATTTTGTTCATCCAATCGTACTAATTTTAGATTTGGATGTTCTTCATGCTTAAGAAGATTAAAGCAAACAGTAGGCACCGATTGATCAAACAAATTAAGGTTATCGCTGAGTCGTAAAAAACGATCAATTACAAGGCGTGTCGGATTTCTTCCACTCCAATCACGCACGGTGAGATTGGGATTGTCGTGTGCTGCTGTTTTGGTGCCAACCAATACAGCATCTTCTTCACTCCGCCATTTGTGAACAAGTTGTCTTGAAAACTCACTACTGATCCATCTTGATTCATAATTGCTATGTGCAATAAATCCATCAGAGGTTTGCGCCCACTTTAAAATAATGTATGGTCGTTGCTTTTCGTAGTAGGTAAAGAAACGTTTGTTAAGCTCGCGTCCTTCTTTTTCCAAGACACCAGTAATGACTTCAATCCCTGCTCCTTTTAATTTTTCTATTCCTTCTCCTGCCACCAAAGGATTTGAGTCCAGATTTGAAATTACCACTTTCTGCACTTTATACTGAATGAGTAAATCAGAACAAGGTGGATTTTTTCCGAAATGTGAACAAGGCTCCAGGCTCACATATGCGGTGCTTCCTTTCAATTGATTCTTGTCAGCAACGCTGGCTATCGCATTTACTTCTGCATGAGCTTCTCCATATTTCTTATGCCAGCCTTCACCGATCACTTCTCCATCCTTAACAAGGACACAACCAACCCTGGGATTTGGACTCACCGATCCAACACCCATCAGGGCTAAGTCAAAGGTTCGTTGAATCAAAAGTTCGTCAGGAGTCATGCAGAATTACTAACATTGCAAAGATCATTTTCGCAATGACCAATTCCAAAGAACTTTTTAACGATCTGGTAAGCCGTATCAAGTTAAAGGAGGATAAATCCGAGATTCAGAGCATTGTTTATTTGCTACTTGAGAACAAACTCGGGTTAACCAGAACGGAAATAGTAGCAGGAAAAGAAATTACAACAATGGATCCTTCCGTTTTTGATCCTTTTATCACTCAAATTAATGATCATACACCCATTCAATATATTTTAGGCGAGACCGGGTTTTATGGTCGAATATTTAAGGTCAACTCTTCCGTACTAATTCCCCGGCCCGAAACGGAATTACTTATACATGAGATACTAAGCATTCTTAAAAAGCCTCACCACGAAAGACTTAGAATACTTGATATTGGAACCGGTAGTGGGTGTATTGCCATTACGCTTGCTTTGGAAATTCCGCAAGCAATTGTTCAGGCTACCGATATCAGCAAAGAAGCAATTCATACGGCAAAACAAAATTCAGAGGAACATGGCACATCCGTAAAATTTCATGAGCATAATGTTCTCGCAGATGAAATATCATTCGGCTCATTTGACTTGATCGTTAGCAATCCTCCTTATATATCTGAGGAGGAAAAAGTGGAGATGAAAAAAAATGTGTTAGAGCATGAGCCGCATCTTGCCTTGTTCGCGCCCGGTGAAGATCCATTAGCTTTTTATAAAGCCATTGCATTAAAAAGTAAGACAGCACTTTCGCCAGGTGGATCGGTCTGGGTTGAAATCAATGAATACTTTGGGGATGATGTAGTTGATATTTTCAAAGAACAAGGGTATAACTCAGTTCGCATAATCAAAGACCTTGATAATAAAGACAGAATTGTCACCGCTAAGCTGATGTAGTAAAAAAAATATTTCATATCAACTCCTCCCCAATCCAGAAGGGGTGACTTGACTTCAAACTGATGATACCATCTTTTTCGGTGCAATAACTTCCTAAGGCGAATTCGGTGAATTCAGTTTTCATTTCTTCAGGTAAAATACATAATGTAGCTCCTGCCGGCAACCATTTTTCAAAATGACCTTTCTTAATACAACTCCACAACTGGTTGTCGACAAAGGCCTCTATATCTAAATTAGAAAATGATTCTATTTTCTTTAGATCATCTTTGCTGCTTACCAAACAATTTACGGCACCTGCTTTCGCTGCGATAAGAAAATAAAAAGCAGTTTCCATCGGTTCGTCATCTGTATTATAAGAAATAAAACGAATAGGAGTTTGTTCGGCTAATCTCTCTCTCCAATAGGTCATCTCCGCCAAGGGTGTAATTACTACATCTACTTTAATACCCCAGGCAGTCACCGTGTCAACCTCTTTTGATAGGAC
>JANOUH010000335.1:0-20656 GCA_031416795.1 Cytophagales bacterium
CTAATGTGTCTGCATTTGAAGGGGTATTGTATACGGCATTTTATTCAGGAATTGATCTGAAGGTGTATTCACAGAACGAGAATTTGAAATATGAATTTATTGTTGAGGCCGGTGCCGATCCTTCACAGATCTCATTTCAATATGATGGTGCCGATCAGGTGAAGTTGATCGAGGGTGATTTGGTGGTGAAGGCTTCCCAATTTTCATTCATTGAAAAGAAGCCCGTAGTATATCAAATCATTCATGATGAGATTGTGTATGTAAACAGTGAATACCAATTACAGGAAGGAAAGGTTGGTTTTTGCTTAGCCGATTATGATCCATGCTATCCTTTGATTATCGATCCAGTCTTGATTTTCTCTACGTATTCAGGATCTACTGCCGATAACTGGGGAAGCACAGCAACACACGGTGAGCATGGCACTTTATATTCAGCAGGTGTTACTAATCCATCAGTCTCAGGAGGAGGAATCTTTCCCGCAACTTCCGGGGCGTTTCAAGTTGCCTATGGAGGCTTATATGACATTGGTATTCTCAAATATGATTCAACCGGTTCACAATTACTCTATTCTTCTTACCTCGGTGGTTCCGGTTCTGAGTCTCCCCATAGTTTGGTAGTCAATAAAGATCAGGAACTACTTGTTTTAGGCACGACAGGATCTTCAAATTTCCCAACCACCCAAAACGCATTTGATCGAACATACAACGGTGGTGTGGCTGAGGCTAATGTGATTACCTATGGCACCGGGTCTGATTTATTCGTGGCAAAAATAAGCGCAGATGGAAAGCAGCTACTAGCCAGCTCATTGTTTGGAGGTTCTGCCAATGACGGATTAAATCCTTCTTCAAGTTCATTAGTGGTTAACTATGGTGATCAACTTCGTGGAGATATCATATCGGACATAGACAATAATATTTATGTCAGCACGGTAACGTCATCAGCGAATTTTCCGGTTACGAATAGTTTCGGTTTAGCGTATATGGGTGGTGCTACTGATGCTTTACTTTTGAAATTAAGCCCTGATCTATCACAGATTGTCTGGGCAGGATTTTTAGGAGGGACTGGAGTGGATGCTTCCCATACCATCAAGTTTGATTTAGATGGCAACCTTGTTGTGGGAGGAGGAAGTTCCAGTTTGGATTTCCCAACAACAACAGGAACCTATCAACCCCTTCATGCCGGCTCTGTCGATGGATGGATTGCTAAAATTAAAAATGATGGATCATCGATCATCGCATCAACCTTTACAGGTACTCCGCAATTCAATCAGGTTTATTTTGTTGATCTGGACAGCGATGGAAATATATATGCTTACGGTCAAACCAGTGGAAGTTTTCCTACCACACCTGGAGTTTACAAGAATTCGAACAGCGGACAATTCCTGCAGAAGTTTGATGCAACATTATCCACACTAATTTTCTCCACGGTATTCGGATCTGGTATTGGTATTCCAAATATTTCGCCCACTGCATTTTTGGTGAATGACTGTAACAATATTTACCTCAGCGGCTGGGGTGGCTTAATAAACAGTGCCTTAAGATTTTGGAATAGTTCTACAGTAGGAATGCCTACTACTTCCAATGCCTATCAAAAGACAACCAGCGGTTCTGATTTTTACTTTATTGTGCTTACCAGCGATGCCACTCAACTCTTGTATGCCACCTTTCTTGGCGGCACCCAATCAAGGACACACGTAGACGGAGGTACGAGTCGCTTTGATAAAAGTGGTGTAGTGTATCATGCGGTGTGTTCAGGTTGCCAATCCTTAAATTCGACAGGTCACGCAACGTCTGATTTTCCAACCACGGCAGGAGCGTGGAGCAAACTAAATAAAAGTCCAAATTGTAATAATGCTGCATTCAAATTTGATCTTTCATTATTAAAAGCCAGAATTCAAACCAACTCAGTTGCATTGAATCAACCGGGACTAAGTAAGGTATGTATCCCCGACAAAATTGTATTTCAAAATATAAGTACCGGAGGACAATTTTATCAGTGGGATTTTGGCGATGGTAAGTCTATGGAGAAGACAGATACATCCGGAATTATTTACCAATATCTAAATCCTGGTGTTTATAAAGTAAAGCTAAAGGTGATTGATTTAGGAACGTGCCTGGGTGTTGATTCAACATCAACGACCATTTTTGTTTATAAGGCGACAGGCTTTGCAGGAGAAGATCAGACCATGTGCTTTAATGCCGGAGCGAAACTCATAGCGGGAGGAGGGGTGCAATATAGTTGGTCAGTCGCAAGAACAGTTGTATCTACCCAGGCCACACCGTTGATTAATCCTGAAGCGGATACCCGATATTTCGTCAGCATTACTGATCAAAATGGTTGTGTCAAGAAAGACACCGTCAACATTAAA
Source organism: Cytophagales bacterium (assembly GCA_031416795.1). Classification (GTDB taxonomy): domain Bacteria; phylum Bacteroidota; class Bacteroidia; order Cytophagales; family Cyclobacteriaceae; genus ELB16-189. The sequence continues at coordinate 2,370 of JANOUH010000335.1, forward strand.
GTGATTCCCGGTATCGATTTAGATTTTCGATACTTAAAAACTTATGATTGTTATGGAAGGCCTGATGTAGAAGTGGAGAATTTAAGTGAAACCGATCAACAGACCTTTTTTGATTTTGGTGATGGCACCACTTCTGATTTAATCACGACCACGCATGAATTTGAACATGATGGAACGTATCCTGTTCGCATAGTGGGAGTGCGTGAGTCGTGTGTGTATGAAAAAAGAATGGACATTCCTGTGTACACGTTATTGGTTCCCAATGTGATTACTCCCGATGAATTTCCAGAGAACAACTTCTTGCAAATTCTTTATGGAGGAAAGCCCATCTCAGGCTCTGCGTTGAATGCATCTCTGCATATTTACAACCGCTGGGGAGGTCTAGTATTTAAGAGTGATTTGTATAAAGATGATTGGGATGCCAGTAATGTGGAGACTGGCATTTATTTCTACGAACTTGTTGTAGAAAATGAAACTACCTGTAAGGGGTGGGTGCACGTGATTAAGTAGTCTAGTGTTCTGTCAGAGTTGAGGTCAGTAGCAACATCTACCGTGCATTCAGTTTCTTTGACAAAGGACAACTGATTGTGGTAGTTAACGGATTTCAAAAGAAATCAAAGAAGACGCCAAGGAAAGAAATAGAACTTGCTGAGAGACTAAAAAAACAGTACTTCGATGAAAAAAAAGGTAAATAAAAATTTGATGTCGTTTGCTGACCATCTGAACAAGCAATACGGAAAAAAGGGAACTCCAAAGAGAGATGCCTACGAACAGGAGTTTGAAGCGTTTAAACTTGGTGTACTCATTCAAGAAATGAGAGAACAACAAAATTTGACCCAAGAGCAGTTGGCCTTGAAATGTGGGACAACTAAGTCTTATATCTCAAGAATTGAGAATAACGCAAGTGACATTAGATTATCGACTTTGATGAGAATTATTCAAAAAGGACTCGGTGGACATTTAAATCTATCGGTTACATATTAACGTGAGACAAGGGCACCTGCTTTAGAATTGAAAATAGATGAAGGGTTGAATGGAGGCAGACTTGGTTTGAATGGAGATGATGATAACAATCAATACCATAGCGGCTTTCGCGACTAATGGCAAGCGAATTGTCCAGCGCTCGGCAGCCAGGTCTACGGACTTCGGTATAAAATGAAGAACATATCCAACACATATCAGAGTGCATACACGCCAATAGCCTTCGATAAACTCCATGAATATTTGGGGTGTGAAGTGATTAACGATCTGGTTGAGCATTTGACCTGCAAACTCCATAGACGGAGCGCGGAATAGGATCCAGCAGAAACAGATAAAGTGAAATGTGAGGATCGTGCCAAGAATAGTTTGGATTGAATGAGAATGAGGAATGCTTTTTATTCTGGAAGCTAACTCGGACTCACTAAAAAATTTATGAATGGCCAACATGATTCCATGAAGTCCACCCCACAAGATGAATCGGAAGGATGCGCCATGCCATAATCCTCCAAGCAGCATCGTGATGATAAGATTGATATAGGTCCTCAATTTTCCATGCCTGTTTCCTCCCAATGAAATGTATAGATAATCTCTCAGCCAGGTAGAAAGACTAATGTGCCATCGCCTCCAGAACTCAGTAATATTTTTTGCTTTGTAAGGAGCATTAAAGTTATCGTTGAAATGGAAACCAAGGAGTAAGGCTAAGCCAATGGCCATATCTGAATATCCTGAGAAGTCGCAATAGATTTGAAGCGCATATCCATAAACACCAACCAGATTTTCTAACCCGGTGAACAGCGTAGGGGAATCAAAAATCCGGTCCACAAAGTTGGCGCTGATGTAGTTGGAGATGACCGCTTTTTTGAACAACCCTGCGGTGATCAAATAAATACCTCTTCCAAACATTTCTTTAGTGACCAGTGTGGGTTTTGATAATTGCGGCAAAAACTCAGAGGCTCTCACGATAGGGCCGGCAACTAATTGGGGAAAGAATGAAACGAAAAATGCATAGTCTAAGACATGATCAACAGGTTTAATATGTTTCCGATACACGTCAATGGTGTAGCTAAGCGATTGAAAAGTGAAAAAGGAAACCCCTACAGGCAAGAAAATATCAAAGGGCTGATAGGCGATATTAGCCATGTTGCTGAATATTTCGTGAAGGAAATTCGTGTACTTGAAATATCCCAGAAGTCCGAGGTTGCTGATTAAGCTGATGGTTAACAGGGTGCTTCTTTTCCAGGGGGTATGGCTTTCGTAAATAAGTCTTGCGAGTGTATAATCGATGCACGTGGTGCTCAGGAGTAATAGAAAAAACAATCCACTTGATTTGTAGTAAAAGTAGAGTGAGAAGAGTGTTGCAAAAATCAGCTTTGGTCTATGCGTTTTACTTAATGGGATATAGACTAATAAGAAACCGACAAATAGAAATAGGAATAGGCCGCTGGTAAACAGCAACGGTTCATCCGGTTGATAACGGAATTGATTAATGAGTTTTTGAATATCGATCGAGAACATAATCATTATAGCCTTTTATGATCGCTTCAAATAGCAGATGCCCCTGCAGATCGTAACCCTTTTTGGTGAAATGTATGCCATCCGTTTGGAGGAGTTCTTGTTTCTTCCATAAATCAGCAGCGTGATTGCCTCCCGCTACTTCATGAAGATTCCAGTACGGCATATTATTGTTATTGGCAAATTCAATGGTTTTATTTTTGATGGCTTGTATACCTGGATTTCTTCGCGTTCTCTTTTTGTAGAAATCGGGAGTGGTAGTCAAAAGTATAATCGCATTGGGATTCAGTCTTTTTAATTCGGAAGTCAATGTATTCAACTGTGATGAAATCCTGGGATCGATGTTTGGATGGTCTACGGCTTCATTCGTCCCCAGCGAAATGATAATAAGGTCGGGGTTGAGTGACGGAGTTTGGTTGAGAAGTTCTTTTGCTGAAATAAAGTGCCTGTATTTTGCACCATTCACCCCGATGATATGATAACGAATGCCAGGATTTGAATTCTCAAGACTGACTCCAAATAAAATAAATTGCTTTTGTGTGGGTAAAGATTGATTTGTCTCCAGCTGAACTTGATTGATAGCATAGGGTAAGATCAGCTTTGAAACGTTCGGTGACTCCTCTGTAAATGAACCAGCAACAGCCAGCGGTATACCTGTAGAATCTTTTACTAAGATGTTATAGCTATTGAAATCCTTTTGAAAGAACAGCGTTATCCTGTTGAATGAATAGTCTTTGCCAAGTGATTTGATTTTTATAGAATTCCCAGCGAGCTCAGTTTTTATAGAAATGCCACCAATGCCAATTGGCAACATATTCTGTGAAAGGGTTAATCGACTACCAGCCCATTGGCCTGTGGAGGATGAATAGATGAGTGATGATTCGTTGGTGCGGGCAATGCGGCCTGGAAAACTTAGTCCTAGTCCTGCATTGCCAAATTCTTGTTGTAGAAGAGTGCGTGTTGTTTTAGTAAGATAATCTGCCTGAATATGAGAATCGCCAATATGGAGAATGTTGATCACGCCTGAAGAGTTGCCTTTCAATTCAACCAACTTTTGGTAGAAGGGCTCAAGACATCCTGCATTACTGATTACATTCATTTCATTTTTAATAAACGTGTAGGCAGTAGAGGGTTTAACCGAGACAGTATCCTGCGCGGGCAATTCAAAAATCAAAATAATAAGTAGCCCGCTAAGGAATATTATTTTTCTTTTCATGGTTTATTGTATTCATGAAGTAAGGCCTCTGCCAACTTTCGTCCAATTTTATTTCCGCCTAAATGAGTCAGGTGCGTGTAATCTTTAGCGGCCAGAGGAGGCACCGCCTCCGTATATTTATGTATACTATTCTGGCCTCCCATAGCCTCCAACATATCCCAAAAGGCAATGCCACTTCGTTTGGCAATTTCGCGTTGCATGTTTCGCATTTTAGGAATGGAAGTCATGGTTACAATGTTGCCATCCTTGTTAGCTCCCCGGTCGCTTACGCTTAATAGCAGGAAACTTGTTTTAGGGAAGATTTCTTTTAAATCAGTAATGATCTTGATCATCTTACTCGTATACCAGACATAATTGGTTGAATCGTTTTCAGATGCAACATTAAGCCCATATTGAAGAATGATCAGTTTGTAATCAAGATACTCATTGAACTGTTTAAGTAGCATGGGCGACAATTTTGATAAGGCTATACCTGAATTTCTCCGCATGGAAAAATTATCTATATAAATACCATTTCTATTCTCAAAACTGGTTCCGAAAAGAACCACGCTGTCTTCAGGGGCTACTTGAAATTGTATGGATTGTATTTCCATGTCAGTTATGAGAAGTCTCTTAACGCTATCCGACTTATCAAGGGCTTGACTCACTTCAGGTCCCTCATTGATTTTGTAGGTTAATGATGCAGATCCTTTATTTTGATAATACACGTGAACCATTTTAAAATTTTCCTGCCTGGGAAACTTACCAGGTTTGTACGTGACGGTATTCCCATCCATAGGCACGTAACTGTATCCTGAAATTCCTATCGGAATATTAGGTTCTGGTGTAGTGAGCAAGGAGTACGTCTCCCAATTTGCATAGGTATGTTTGATTGATTTTCTGAATCCGGATACTTCTGTTGCCAGTGGAACGAAGCCAACGCCATGACCACCAAAGACCTTTTGAAGCGTATCTCTTAGCGAAGCACTAATGATATCACCTTCTATAAATGAATCTCCAAAGAATGCAACACGAACTTGTTTGTTATTCGTTTTTTTTAATGCCTTGAGAAAGTGTTTTAATATTTTCTCTTCTCCACTAAAATCCTCTATTTGGGTAATGGATGTATTCGTTGACGTTGAACTCGTTGGCATACTCTGCTCTGCAGGAATGCTATCCGATTTAATTGTATGTTCTACAGGAGGATCTGGATGTAAGTCACTCAGAATATCAATTTTCCTAACATGAAAGCTTCCTATGTTAATTTCTGGAAGAAGGGAAAGCAGTAAAAGGCTGGCGATAATGATGGTGGATAGCCATAATGACTGCGAAAGTATATTTCTTTTAATCTCTATTCGCGGCATTATGTTTTGTTAAATGTAACCAGCCACTTTATAGGCGAGCATTCCTACCCATTCTTTGGTAAGCACCTGCCAAACGAAAACAGATTCAATTTTAGGTACCAGCAATACATCAGGTGTAAACGTTCTTTTATTAGATAGAAAATCAACGCTAAAGGTATCGATGTCAAGTCCAGCTTTTTTGAAACACGCTCTGGACCTTCGCATGTGATAGCCGGAGGTGATCAGCAGGCACTCTTCAGGAGCAAAGTTACCTTCAATCATTTTCTTTACTGCTACTGCGGATTGGTAGGTATTGTCGGACTGATTTTCGATAATCAGATCTTCCTTTGGAACACCCATCATCTGAAGCACAAGAGCAAGTTCGTCCGCTTCTTTAGTACGTTCCAGAATGGTGCCGCTTCCTCCAGAGATCAAAATCTTTTTTATATGCCCCAACGTGTAAAGCTGTAAAGTATGAGTAACTCTGTCCGAACTACGTTGAAAGTACACACGATCCGTAGGGCTGAAATTTGATTTGGTTACACCGGTTAGTAAAATACCTACCTGATAGGTCTTAGTGATTTCTGAAAATGGAGTGGGGGGTAGCTCCCAAAGGCGCATCACTTCATTGCTGATAAATTCATTTGAACAAAACAGAAGGCTTGCCAATGCTGCAATAAAGAGCCTACGCTTCCAAATCTTGCTGCGTATTAGCAGGGAAGAGATAAATAGTAATAGGATGACGACTAGAGGCCTTACCAGATATCCGACTATTTTTGAAAGGATAAAAAACATAAAGAATTACATTCTCTTAGGTATCGGGTTTGAAATATTACCAAGACCGTCAATTATTTTCCGCAAAATCTCAAAGTACAGGGCGATAGCCAGTACCAACGTCATGGACCAGATGACCCCCAGGTTGAAATACAGTGTGTCAATGTTTTTGTTTAGAAAGTGTTTTGAAGGCATGTAGAACTGTGCATCAAAATCTACCCTGTGTGCAGGATCCGGATCTTTATAGATGGGAAATATTTTTTGAATCAACTTACCATCTTTCTCAATGATGCGATGCATTTCACTGGTGTTTTTCACTAGGTCGGCAATCGATTCATTCTGATAGCTGTTTTTAAATTGTTCAAATGCTTTTTCTTTTTCTCCAGTATTCGTCATGCTATTTAAAATCCTTTCCTTTTCTTCATCGGCTTTGTTATATCGGTTTATATAGAATTTCTTTAGGGCTTCGAAAAATAGCTTTGTCTTCTGATATAGTTCATCGTTAAATCGCTCAATGACAAAGTCATTTATTGCGATGAAATCATTTTTTCCAACAAACTGAAGTTCGTCCCCCAACTCACTCCGCAATATTTGCAAATCGTCACTTACCTTTTTACGAATTTCTTCTGTTGTATTTTTGTAATTGAGATTGATGAAATCCAATTTCGTTTCTAATGTCGGGATGTAGTAGATTCTTTTATAATCAGAGTGAGCCTTTATTTTTTCGTAGGGATAAAACTTCTTTTCAAATTCATTGTCTTTGTATTGTGTTACCATGCTGGCTTCAAAGGCCCAACGCGAAGCCATGATATCTCCGACAAATGGCACCGTTGCGGTATTGCCAATGACAGGATTTAGCTTATCAAATCTCACTACCACTCCACTTAGGATAAGCTGTGGAATCAAAAGAACCGGTATAAGAATATAAATGGTAACCGCGGAGTTGAAGGCAGATGAAATATTTAATCCTAACAGATTGGCAAAACACGAGGTCGTGAATAGGATGGCCCAATAGATCAGGAACATTCCTTTAATTTCTAAAATGGAATTTCCGACTAATACGAATAGCGCGGTTTGAATGGCGGAAATCATGACCAGAATTCCAATTTTTGAAATGATGTAACTGCTACGATTGAGATGCAGAAATTTTTCTCGTTTCAAAATTTTTCGATCGCGTATAATTTCTTCCGCACTAACTGTTAGTCCCATAAAAAGCGCCACGATTACGCTCATAAAAAGATAAGCGGGCATATTCGGGTTCTTACTAAATATGTAGCCCACTTCAAGTTGATCGTCAATATTATAATAACGAACTATAAATGCCAGGATAAACGCCAGGATGGGCGCCTCGAGCATATTGATGAGCATGTACTGCGTATTACTTAGTTTAGAAAGCAGGTCGCGCTTTGAAAAAATCACAAACTGTTTTAATCTTTTAGGTATGTGCAGCGTAGAGTTTGGTTCTTCTTTTGAAGTGACAACAGAGCCTGGTTTTATTCTCTCCTTGTATTGTTGGTTCCATTGTTCTGGCGTAAACTTTCTTTCATCGGTGAAGTTCCCAAATTCATTGATCACCTTCGTTTCGATGATGTTAAATATCTGTTCAGGATTCACATTGCCACAAGAATGACATTCTCCTTGTTCACTATTGATAAGGTTAATATTTTTTCTGAAGTAGATAATAGCATCCACAGGATTGCCATAATAAATCTGGTATCCGCCCGTATCCAGGATCACGAGTTTGTCAAACATTTTGAAAATATCTGAAGAGGGCTGATGGATAACAGCAAATACCAGTTTGCCTTTCAGTGAAAGTTCTTTTAATAGATCAATGATATTTTCCGAATCTCGTGACGATAAACCTGACGTGGGTTCGTCAACGAATAATACCGCTGGTTCTCTGAGTAATTCAAGTCCAATGTTTAACCTCTTCCTTTGGCCACCGCTGATTGTTTTTCGTAGGGGAGACCCCACGGTTAAGTCCCTTGTTTCGTTTAATCCTAAATCGCTTAACGTATTATTGACGAGTCCGTCAATTTCATTTTCGGACAAATGACTGAAACAAAGTTTTGCTGCGAAATAAAGATTTTGATAAACGGTGAGGTCTTCAATAAGAAGATCATCCTGGGGAACAAAGCCAATTACACCTTCCACCTTTTTGGGCTCCGTGTAAATGTCAATGCCATTGATCAGCACCTGACCTTGTGAAGGCTTCTCCGTGCCGTTAAGTACATGAAGTAAGGTTGATTTACCCGCACCGGAAGCTCCCATAAGGGCAACCAGATTTCCTGACTCTTCCATAACGGTTACTTCACGTAACCCAAGTCTTCCATTTTTAAATTTGTAGGAAATCGACTTCGCTTCAAAGCTTGTTCTGGTTCCTTGATTTGTTTTCTTGAAGTTATTTAAAATTTCTCCGTAATAGACTGCATCTGCTGCGTCCCATCGTATGATGCTCCCTGTAGCAAGCACATTGATATTTCCGGATTTTTGTGGAACACCATTTAGGTATACATCGGTGTGACCTAAGTATTTAAAGAAGAATGTATCCGAACTTTTGATATACAGAATGGAAATAAATCCATCCAGGTGCCCACGTTGAATGTGTTTGCTTTGCGATATGTTGTTATTCTGAGAACTGATGATCAGGATGTTTTGATTGTCCGATTTCTCTTCGGTTTGACTTAATACATATTTTTCTATCAGCAAAAGGTCGGCTTCATTGATATTGAATTCTTTACAGATTATTTCTGCCAGATTTCGTTCTCTTCCTGTGATCGTTCCATCCGCCAGAATAACGCTCATGAGTTCTATTACAATAACAACCTTTTGTTTCTGCGCTACTTCCTGATTTATAGAACTGCAGATTTGTGCTATAAGATCAACTTCTTTACCCGCGCCCATTTTTTCAGAAACCTCTATCGCAAACTCATCGAAAAGCCGGAGTTGGCTTTCCATGGCTTTCTTGCTGAGGTGATCAGACAGAAACACTTGCACGTGTTCGCGCTCTTGCTTTGTGATTAAGTCTTCTTTCGCCACCAAGGCAAATAGTCTCATGATGGCATTTAAAACGGGTTCACTCATGGGGGAATAAAGTTGTATTTCCTAAATGTAAGAAAGATGTCAAAGAGAATACATAAAAAAAGGGGAGTGACTTCTCATCAATCCCCCTTTCAATATTAGGACGCTTGTTTAATCAACGATCGATTTTCTCATTCTCTCTACAATCGTAGTAATTTCAACAAGATGCTTGTCTGTTAATACAAGATCTGAACGATTGTTTTTGATTTGCTCTTCAATATTCAAAGCACGATAGCTCGCCTGTAATGCCTTAATATCGGTATTCAATGATGCGATAGGTTCTGCCTGATCAATAGAAGCAAGCATTTTCGCCATTTCATCAACTGATTTTTCCTGATTAAGGATTACCGTGATCAGTGGTGTAAGAATCAGATTTCTTGCATCGTCTGGAAGAATATCTTTAGGATAAGATTTGATTACACCGGTTGAGATGTAAAGACCTTCAATGAAGCTTCCTGTTAAAAGAAGTGCAGCCAATCTGTTTTTGCTGTCGTCCTTAAGATATTTATCTGTTGATTTAACAGCCTTGTCTAAAATATTAGCCAATGAATCTTTATTAGAGATATTACTTTCAAAGCTCTTTAATACTTCTGTATCGAAGGTTCCGATAACACCTAAATTGTCAGCCAATTTCTTGGATGCGTTTAAGTAATCGATAGCCTCCTGTGTTTTGTCATAAGAACTTAAATAGCCGATATCAGTAGTATAAACTCCCAGGTTAAGGGCTGCTTTATCACTGCGACTTCCATAAGAGTCGGCCTTTTTCCTGTCGTTTAGGAGTGATTGGTTGAATTCTGCTCCTGTTGCTTGCAAAAGGTATGGTATTTCTGAAGGCGAGGGTATATTATACACCAAATCCTGGATCTGATCCTTTAAGGATCCCTCTGCCTGATTAAATTCTTCCGAATTTTTGTTCTGATCTTCCTTGGAACCACCGCATGACCATAGGCCAAGAACAGCTAAAAAGGAGAACAAATAGATACTTAGACGAGTAAATTTCATGGGTTTTATTGTTTAGCGTTCAATTTTAGCACATTTTTCGATTTCATTGAAACCGTTTAAATTTTATTTTCAGGAAATAACGGAAAAAATATCTCAGAGAAGGAATTTTATGGCATATTATCGGTTATTAGTTTCAAATATAAAAGGATGGTTACCAAGTCTACCGTACATACCGCGTTTTTAGTTGACGATAGCGAGGTAGATCTATTTATTCAGAAGAAGTTTATTGAGCTCAGCTCATTTGCTGAAAATGTAATCACCTTTAGCTCTCCCATCAAAGCGTTGGAGGCGCTTCAGGCTACGAAAAATAGCGATGTACCCTCGCTCATATTTTTAGATCTCAACATGCCGTTGTTAAATGGATTTGAGTTTCTGGAAAAAATTAATGCTCTCTCAAACGGCATATCTAAGAAGGTAAAGGTTGTTATCCTCTCGAGCTCCAATAGTCCTGCCGACCGCCTAAGGGCAAAGGAATTTCCTAACGTGATCAACTTCTTTTCCAAGCCACTGACTATGGATGGGTTACAATTGCTATCGGAATCCCTGGAGCCGCAGGAATGGTAACTTAAGTGAAATAGTCTTGACTTATTTTTGCAGAGAGGCTTCCCATTTTTTGTGTTTCGCATTGAAGTAAACCAGGGAAAGGGTGATTAAAACGCTTCCGGCAATGGACAAAACATATCCGGTTTGCATGAAGAAATTGAGCCAGCTTAAGTTTGAATTGCCAAATTCCTTGTAAAGTAGCACGCTTACACTGCACAAATATCCAAATGAATCGGCCAGGTAAATCAAAAAACCAACGGTGCTTACATATTTGAATGTGGCGATCAGGCGATCGAAGAAAATGCTATTGAATTGGATGTATCCAAAGTAAAGTCCCATGCCTACCAACACCATCCAAACAGGTGCACTGATCAGTTCATGTTCAAAAGCAAGTGTACTTAATCCTACGGTCACCATGCCGATCAAAACAATGATGTGATTGATAATCATCGCCTTGTAGTTGTTCTTGATTACCATCAGGCTTCCGATCACGATGAGCACCACGATTGTTACCGGCACTTCGGTTTGAGTAAAAATGGAAGGCTTATCACCATAGCCGAGCGATTTCCAGATTTCGGCAGAGAAATTATCTCTGAAATCCCGAAAGGCAGTTAATAACATATAGGTGAGCACGAGTAGTACTAATCCAGGCAGGAAGGTAAGCGTGAAGTGAACTCTTTCTTTACCGGTCATAGGTTGACGCTTGGTTCTAAGGGCCTCATCTTCCGGTGTAGGCGGTGGTATTTTATCCAGAAGCCACAAGAAGAGCAGCAGAGGTGGAAAGAACAGGCACGAGGATACAAAGGGCATCCAAAACTCTGATGTGCCCCAGTCAACCATAATGAAGCCTCCAACTGTTTTGGCAAAACCTGCAGAGAAGATAAAGCTTACGGAAAGACTGGCCCCCAGCACTTCAGTAAACTTCCTTCCTTCCAGATATCCAAAGACTAAACCCCACACCATACCCAGTGGCAAGCCATTGAAAAAAAGAAAAATGAGATTATAAGGTTGTGGCGTGATGGCAAAGAAAAACCATGAGATGGCTGCAATGGTTACCATGATAAGGATTCCTTTGGCTCTTGAATTTGGCCCTAACTCAGAAACTACTTTGATACCAATAAACTTGGATAGCATATAGCCAACCACCTGGCTGATGACCATCCATACTTTATAATTAACTCCCCATAGCTCAAGGCCATCATAAGTGGCCACACCAAATGTTTTGCGTAAAGCAAAAATGCAGGTGTATAAGCAGAAAGCGGAAATAGAAGTATATAAAGTGAAATTAAGAGCATTAGTTCGGCTAAGCCACGCTGTGATTCTGGAAGGACTCGTTTGCAATGTTATCGGATTTGGGCTAAAGTTATTTTAATTCCTCAAGAATCCATTTTCTTCTTTTAAGTATAAAATCAAGAGAAAATAAAATATCATTCTTTGCCATAAGAATATCAAAGGGATTTAAATCAAGAAAGAGGGTAACCTCCGCCATTGATTTGTCGGCACTAATCTGTTCTAATTCACTGATCACCTGATGGGCAGATTGAGTTAAAGCAGTAGAATCGAGACTGAGCAAAAGTTTTTTTAGTGCCTTTTCATAGCCTGCATATAACTCTTCATTCCCGGCAATGGCGCGGTCAAGTGATTCTTCCAGTGAGAATATTTTCTTGTCAGTAAATTCCTTGTTTCTCAACGTTCGCCCTTCGTGAGGAACAGGCCTTAAGATATCGTCATAATCCCAGGGGATTACTTCAAACCATTGGTTTTTTGGTTCGATGTAAAGAAAGACTTCATCGGCATAATCGCCATTCATCACCAGGTAATTGAAGCCAAGAAACTGGAAGTAATTGTCGATGTTAATGATTTGTTGCAGCTGTTTTGCAAGCGCATCGCTGCTCAAGGTGTTAATGCCCGAATAAATAGATTGAAATTGTTTTTTGTATTTTTTTGCTGAGTCTTTATCTTCATCATCAAAATATTCGTCACTGATCGTATGATTGGCACCTCTTCTTAGCATGTATGGGCTCTTCAGTTTTGACTTTGCCTGCTGAGGTTTTTCGACTAATAAAAAGATGCCCTGTGGTTGATCGTTGATCCAAACTTTGCAATAGGAATTAAATAATGGAAATATTCCGATACGTTCCATGTTTAAGTCAGACCACCGGTTGTGCCAGAGATGTTTATCCATGACCAGGTTCAGGAGATTGAATTTTTTTAGATGGACTTTTTTATTCTCTACCTCAAGGGTTATGGCTTTATCTAATTCTATGGATAGAGATTTGCGTTTGAATTTAAGGCTATTATTTCCCCGCGCGTGAATCTCCTTTACTAAAGCAGTGTCCCCGTTAACCATCATCACAGGATTTAACAGTACTACCTTATCGCTATTATTATTTTGAAGATTGCTGTATAGACTTTTTGAAATGTATATTTTAATTTCCGGGAAATTTGTGTCTAAAGGAGTATTTGCTGAGACCATGCAGGAGTCTGCTAATAAGCTCAGCACCATGAAAGAGATCAATGTGGAAATAATCGTTTTCATAAATCGTAAGACTTATGGTTGGTTAAATGGATTTTGGAATGGGCTATAACCAAAGTTATCATTTTTTATGGCTTTTAAATTTGAAATCAATATATTTATAAACGTCTAATAAAATCCCTAACCTATGAAGTACTACAGATTCCTCATTATTCTATTCTTTATTCCAGGTATTCTTTTTAGCCAGAAGAAGGATGTGGCGACTCTGTTTTCAGAGGAAGTTCCAATGGATATTAAACTCAGTATTGCCATTAAAGATGTAAAGGCGATCACGACTGATACTGTGTATACCCCATACATGATGCACTATAAAAACGGCAATGTGTGGGACTCCATAAAGATTGAGGTGCGCGCACGTGGTAATTTTAGAAGAAAGGAATGTTATTATCCGCCCCTGAGAGTAAAGATAAAAAAGGATGATGCTAAGGGTACTGTTTTTGAAGGTAGCAGGAGTTTGAAGCTGGTATTACCATGCAAACAGGTTAAGGAAAATTCATTGATCATGAAGGAGTACATTTGTTATCAGATGTATGAGCCTATTACAAAATATACATTTAATACCCGGTTGGCTAATATTGAGTTTACAGACCTGAACAACAAAAAGATTACTGGCGTGAAGTTCACCGGATTCTTTATTGAAGATGATGATATTGTGGCGAAACGACATAAAGGAAAAGTAGTTGAAGACTTAAAGTTGCATCCTAAATCTCTTCAGGACAGTAGCTCTATACGGCACGACATGTTTCAATTTATGGTATCTAATACGGATTGGTCCACCACTTTTTTACACAATGCCAAAGTGATTCAGTTGAATGAATCTAAAAAATACGTCCCGCTTGCCTATGATTTTGATATGGCTGGATTTGTCAATGCACCCTATGCAACAGCGAATGAAACGCTTGGGATTGCCAGTGTGCGCGAGCGATTGTATAGAGGTTTCTGCAGATCTGAGGATGTGATGCAGGCTATTCGTAAGGAGTTTATCAGCAAAGAGAAAGATATTACGGAAGCGTATAAGCGCTATGAAAGTAGTTTTGAACCTAAGGAGTTTGCCAATATGTCGAAGTATATGGAAGATTTTTTTGCGACCTTCAAAAGCGACTCAAGGTTTAAGAGTAGTATTATAGATAAGTGCAGGACGAAGTGATCGTTAATTTCCCCAGGCAAGGAATCCTAAAAAGACCAGAACGCTAAAGATAAAACCAAACATAAATACCTGGTAGGCATATACCAGTAAGTTATATTTACGCTTTAGGATAAGGCCCTGATTATATAAATCAATGGTCATGTGTTCATAAAGATCGTTTCCGGATTCAAGTAATTTTCTGATCTCATCTAAATAGGCTTGTTGAGTATAATTCGCAATAACACCAAAAAAGAGTAAACTTGATTTTTGCATCGTTCCACCGACATTTTTTGCTTTGATCAACTTGGGACGTGCCGCTTGAATGGCAAAGATTACAGAGATCAGGCATGACAGAATGATTAACACGATGGGTATCAGCATTTGAGGCCCGTAGTTATCTATCTTACCCGCGACAGCCCCATAACCAGTAATAGCAATGATCGAGGATATGATCATGGTATTGATGCTGATAATGATGTTAGCTTTATTATCAGCCATCTGGATGAGACCGCTTTGGTTTTGGTAGGTGGCTCTGAAAAGAGTTTCCCTTCCTCGCTCTGCCTTTTTGTTTTTGGGTTCTTTTTCTTCCTTTTCCTCCATGCAATTTAAAAGTACCTAATTTTTCGAATCAAAATCAAATTTGTTTGTTCCAAAATCCCGAATGGAACAGGGGCTATGATAACCTGAAATCATTTAACCGGATGTCATCAAGTCCGTGTTGATCAAATGGATTCTCCATTTGATCTTGCACATTATATAGTGAGATCAGGATAAAGGTAGAGATGGCAGATAATACATAAACAATCCAGGCCTCATTCAACGAGATGCCATCATGTAATCTGTTATATAAAGCAGGCGTATAGATGATCGGATAGATATAAATAAAAATCAAGCAGTATGCCCTGATGGCGATGGGGGTGCGGTGGTTATTTACGGCCTCAATGTTTCCAATACTCTCATGCACATCTTTCATGAAGCGAAAGATTTTGATAGAAGTACCATTACCAATTTGTTCACTGTTTTGCTTGATGAATAAGAATATTTTTTGGACTTCCGCATTTAGCTTTTCCTGCGTGCATGTTTTGGGACCAAGATAATCCACCAGGAAACCGGGAATGGCTCTGATAATATTTTGAATTTCTAGTTTTTTTTCTACCTCAAGCTTCTTGTTCTCCTGAAAGCAATGATCAACGGTAATCAATCCAGCTTTGAATTGCGATAAATATTCCAGGGCTTTCTCTCTTCTTCTAAAAGCGCTGCGTATGGTAAATACCAGCGGAAAGATGATCGCAATACTGATCAACGCAAGGTCATAGTTATACTGAAACTCCTGGGCCATGGTGATGTAGGATACGATCAACGAAATGCCAATCGCAAAGAGCGTGCGACCATTCAGGATAGAGAGGTACTTGTTCATGAAAAATAATGTAGGGTTAGGCTAATTCTGTAAATTTAATAGAATAAATGAGTTTCAGACACACAGGCCAGAACCTTCAGTGATTCTGACAAGAATAACTACATCACAGAAATACCGATTCGGTACAATGATTGAAAAAGAGGCCCGACTAGTTTTTCATCTACTCGGTCTACAACCATTTTGAAAGTTAAAATCCCAGATTGGTCCTAATCTAAATGAGATAACCCATAAAACGAGCGGATTTTAACTGTTTATCCACTGGCATAGATTTTAAACATAAGGTATTAAACCAAACCATTACTGTCATGAATACTTTAAAAGCTTACCGTAAATACAATGAAAGATTAGCTCTCCGTTTAGCCATCACATTTGCTTCCATTGGCGCAACGATGCTGTTGCTGCTATGATCACTTTAATCCTGGGATGATACCACGGATATTTCTATTGGAACCACATTTTAAACTTTTGATTTTCTAAACCAAAATATATTTCTATTTATAACTTAAACACCGTCTACTATGGATAATCTAAAATTCTATCGGAGATTCAACGAGCGTTTGATCCTCCAAGTGCTGGTTGCCTTTGCCGTTATAAGTATCACCATGCTGGTGTTGCTTTAATGAGTGTCATTCGCTGCATGATTGCTTAAAATCATTACTTTGTGCAGTGAATACGGAAGATGAATATTCATTATTTGTCTTTAGGATCAAGAAATACTTTTAGTGTATGCGTATGAGTCAGATGATATCATAAAAGATAAAGTTATTCTTGATCGGTGGAATATTCGTTTATTGAAATGGCGGATATCCAGGAAATTGAAATCATTGTAAACATACCAAAAGGCGACCATCATGACCGCCTTATTTCTTTTTGGTTGGGTTCGAAACTCAAAGGGTAATTCGTCACCTTAGTCTGATTGATTCTTTATAGATCTCATTGATCCAGTCATGGGTATGGACATAATGTGGGTAAGATCAGGAACTCCTTGTTCGATTACGAGTTTAATTTGATATTTTTGCTTCAACGAGATAAATAAAACCATGCAAAACATTCCATTCAAAATGACACTTTTTCAACATGCTTTGAATCCAATAATTTGCATAGGGTTGTCAGATAGTAAATTTACTGATGATGAGTGGAGCGATTTAAAATCATCCACCGCCAAACTCGCTGGTTGGTTTACTATTACACCCGATCAGGCATGGAAGGAATGTGAAGAATTATATCATCACGTCAATAGCGAAGTGTCAAACGGAGATAGCCGGTCCATTTATTTGAAAGTACCGATTTCATGCGCGCTCGTGCATAAGGGTTTGACAAGTGTTGAGGGTAGGGATTTTTTAATCAGGTCTTTAGAAGATCAGGCCACTGCTGATGGTGCATTGACGGACGATGAAAGACAATTGATTAGTATGTATTCAACAATTATTCATCAAGGTGGTAAGGCAGTGGGTATTCATGTTTAGTGGATTATATATAGACTCAAGATTTGACCATTTATTTTAGAACCATTTGACAGGCACGGGTTGACCTGGCCCCAACTAAATTAGCTTTGTTAATAACGAAATAAAAAAGCTTTGCTTAGGCCTACTTGTCAGGTTTGGGATATCAAGGATTAGCAGCATCACTTACAATGCCCTCGGCAAACCACAGCTTATTACCTACTCCGGCACTCCGGTCAAAACAATTTTGTACACCTATGATGCCGCTGGCACAAAAATAAAAACGGTGACCACCGTAAATGGTGTAACCACCACTACAGATTATGTAGGCGCATTTGTGTATACCAACAACGTGCTCAGCTTCTTCAGCAGCCCCGAGGGAAGAGTGGTGAAAAACGGCAGCGCGTATGAATATCAATATGCACTTACCGACCATCAGGGGAATACCCGTTTAATATTCAGTGCCGCTACTCCGGCACCGCTCGCTATAAGCACCAACATGGAGGCAGCCAGCGATGCTAACTTCCCCAGCAGCTATGGCAATAGGGTAAACTTCAATCTGTTTGACCATACTGATCCTGGGCTTGATGCTACTGACTATTCACAAAAACTAACCGGAGGCAACAACAGCCAGGTGGGCGTGAGTAAAAGTTATAAAGTATACCCCGGTGATAAAGTTAAAATTGAGGCGTGGGCCAAATATCAAAACCCAACCAGCAATAGCAGCAGCCTATCAGGCTTTGCTGCCACGCTTTTTGCAGCCTTTGGAGTTCCCGCACCTATAGCCGGAGAAACCGGCACTGTTTCTTCTGCCTTAAACACCTGGGGTGGTCTTGTGGCCTCAGGAAATAGCGGTTCTATCAACGATTCAACAGAGGCATTCGTAAACATTATTGTCTTTGACAAAAACTATAAACTGCTCGATGCCGCGTGGAAGCGAATTAGCCCCACAGCTAACCAAATAAATGCGACACCAGTTGTTAGCCACCAATATTTGAAGCGTGAGTACACGATAAAAGAAGAAGGCTACGTATTTATTTATGTATGTAAGCAACGAAAGCGCTACTTTAGTGGATGTGTATTTCGATGACGTAACCATGACGCACACAAAAAATAATATTGTTCAGTATAATGAATATTATCCGTTTGGCATGCAGACCGCCAACTCGTGGACACGCGAAAATACGTTAGGCAATAACTTCTTAGCTAATGGTGGGACCGAGTTGAACACCACCTCCAACCTTTATGATTTAGAATATAGAAATTACGACCCCGTGCTTGGCCGCATGAACCAGGTGGACCCCATGGCCAGCAAGTATGCATCACTCACGCCTT
>JANOUH010000336.1:0-3186 GCA_031416795.1 Cytophagales bacterium
AAACATTTGATGTCAGCATCACTTCTCTAGCGGACGGGTTTCATACTCTTTGTGTGAGGGCTAAAGATGCCAACAACAAATGGAGCACTACTTTTACAAGTCCTTTCTACAAAATTTCAGCAGCGGCCTTTGTATCCGCACCTAATATCACTAAGCTAGAATATTTTATTGATGGAGATCTAGGCGCTGGAGCATGTACAGATGTTCCATTCACCGTGGGTACTTCCATTACCAATTTACAAGTAACAGTACCATTAACATCGGTTGCCGATGGATTTCACACTATTACATTCCGTGCCAAAGATGCCAATGGTAAGTGGAGCACTGCATTCACCAACCCATTTTATAAACTCGCTTCAACATCGCTGGCTAATGCACCCAATATCACCAAGCTTGAGTATTTTATTGACGGAGATCTGGGCGCTGGCCTCGGAATCGATGTGCCCATCACAGCAGGCACTTCTATTTCAAATCTGCAAGTGACAGTACCTCTCACCTCTGTGACAGATGGATTTCATTCCATTACATTTCGTGCTAAAGATGCCAATGGTAAATGGAGCACGGCTTTTACCAGTCCGTTTTACAAACTATCTTCCACATCTCTTGCCGCAGCTCCCAACATCACTCGATTAGAGTATTTCTTTGATGACGATGCCGGCCCCGGCTCAACCGTGGCAAACAATAAAAATGTTACCATCACGCCAGGCACTTCCATTTCGCTCGTTGATTTATCTGTAGATGTTTCCGCGCTAAGCACTGGCACACATAAAATCTCATTTCGCGCACTGGATGCCAATAGCAAATGGAGCATTGTGCATACTGCTACCTTCGGAGTATTTGGGCCTGCACCAACTGCACAACCAACCAATCTTAGTTTTAGTACCCTAACAACTACTTCCTACACAGTAAACTTTACTGCTGCCTCACCTGCACCAGCTGGAGGATACATTGCCATTCGTAAAGCAGTATCTGCTCCTGTTACTGATCCAATTGATGGAACAACGTACGTCAAAGGCAATACATTGGGAGATGGAACTGTTGCTTTCGTAGGCACCGCCACAACGTTCAATGAAATAGCATTGCTATCAGGAACGCAATATTTTTATAAGATTTATGCATACAATGGTAGCACAACATTAACAAACTATTTAACCACTACCCCATTGCCAGGAAGTACAACTACGCTTGCTGATCCGGTTCTGATCACGCAGCAGGGATTACCATCGACCTTTGATAAGGGAGGAACTTTGACGGTGAGTGTCACAGTCAACAGTGCAGCCAAAGCAAGTGGTGTATTATTAAAATATAAAGGCATTAGTGAGCCCTCTTCTGAATTGAAGAGCGTGACTGTTACCAATAGTGGTAACAAATTTGAAAAGGCAATTCCTGCTTCAGACCTTACCGATCCCATTGGCACCACTTATTATTTTGAAGTAACTGATAAAAATCAGAGCAGCACCGTTATTACAAGCAATATGGGTAAAGCCTATGTGAGGTATCCTGCTACTTCCAATGATCAGTCCATTCCATCACTTTCCTTTGGCGACAAACAAAGCAATTATCAACTCATTGCAGTCCCTCTCGTCCTTGGTAATAAAAATGTGTTGAGTGTTTTTAGTGATTTAGGAGGTTTCTATGATAATACGCTTTGGCGTTTGTTTGATTATTTCAACAATGACAATCGTGAATACTCCGGCTTTAGCACGATCGAACCTGGCAAAGGTTATTGGTTCATAGCGCGCAACTCTGCCAACGTCAACCCTGGTGAGGGAACGGCTGTTCAGGTGGATGAATCGAACCCCTTCACGATCAGTCTTGTCAATGGCTGGAATCTGATTGGCAACCCGTACAACTTTCCGATTTCATGGACAGATGTATTGGCCGCAAATGGCAACCCCGCCACAGTTGAAACTTCATTATTCACTTTTAAGAATGGAACCTTAACGAGTGGAGTAGAGTTGGATCGATACCGAGGTGCTTTTGTTAAAAGTTCAACAAATGTTGATATCAAAATTCCAACCCTACGGAACAAATCACTTACTGGGGGAAGAATTTCCAGAGAAGAAGTTGACCTACTAAAAAATATTTGGAATATCCCCATCAGCGTTAGTAATGGCGAACTAACCAATGCTGTGGGCGGTATAGGTATGCACCCGAAAGCGTTGATATCCGGCAACGATGAATTTGACAGAACAACCGTGCCCTTGTTAAAAGAATTGAATATGCCAGAGCTTTTATTTTCATCAGGAGACTCTAAAAATTTGATCACAAAAGATGTAGTATTTACGCAAGATCATTTCACCTGGCAGTTTGAAGTGAACCAATGGGGTGATGCACATTTGAAATTACAATGGCCGGTCATTGAGCAGAAAGGAGATCAGCAGCTTGTTCTTCTTGATCTTGCCACACAACGCGTAGTCGACATGACCAAAGAAACCGAAATCTCGCTTTCATCAGCCAGTAAATCGCTACGCATTATTTTTGGGGTCCAGAATTACATTAATCAGGTATTGGAAAAAGAATTGCCGGCAATCGGTCTTCCCTTTCCTAACCCTGCCCACACAGAAGTAAAAATTCCAATCTTTATTTCTGAATCACTTGATAATTCAAACGTGAGTGTTCGTGTTTACAATAGTTTGGGAAAAGAAGTAGCCACTCTGGTAGATGGCTATTTCCAAAAAGGTTATCACCTGCTCAATTGGAACCCTACTGAACCAGCAGGTCTTTACATCGTAGCAATGAAAGTGGGAAGTGGCGTAGAGAAAAGAGTAAAATTAATCATTCAATAAACTGAGGTACTGTATGTGTAAGACGAGTTTTTTAATTTCAGTCACCACCTGGATGTTGCTTCTTTTTTCATTCTCCATGTATGCGCAAGAAATAGAAGGTACCAGTAATCCCGTGCGTGTTACCTTCAGACCTAAATCATTACTTGCTGATGCAGAGAGTTCAAAAACCAGGCGCAATTATGCACTATTGATTGGTGTGCAAGAATATCAAGATCCCGCCATTGTTTCACTCAGCGAGCCTCTCAAAGATGCGAAACAACTTAAAGAAATACTGATCAGCAATTACACCTTTGATTCTGCCGATGTTACAATATTAACTAACCCGACCTTTGAAGAACTGAACGTAGCCTTTGATGAGTTGAGTCATCGCATAACCCCTAACGACAATCTGGTCATC
>JANOUH010000337.1:0-3360 GCA_031416795.1 Cytophagales bacterium
GCGATTACCATGAAGTCAGGGATTAATCATTTTTTGTATCCTGGTATTTAGTTTTCCAAAGGCTGAGGCCGGGTCCTTGGTTTCTGGCTTCTCTTTCAACTGATAATAGTGCTTCAATTCATTAAACAGGACTATTAATTCTTCGTTTTCATTCAAAAGACTATCCAATACCAACCTTTCACTAGCAGATGCTTCGTTAGCTATGTATTTGGCCATTAAAGAATACATCTCATTACTCACCCCTTTCATTTGCAAATAATTTGTTCAAAACCAGCTGTCATGCTCAGATTTTCATTTATCTCAATGGCAGAATCTGAGCCTGACGCTACCCTATTGACGTAGGAAGTGCAACAATCCCTTACAACAGCGCAATACTGATTTCCACAAGATCAAAGCTAACATAGAGTATCATGATTTTTTCCAAATACACCCTGGACAAAAGCGGCTTCTCAAGCCGAATTTGATCCTAATAGAGGCGCAGAAACGACCTCAGTTAGATATTTTGAAATATTCCAATACCCTGATGTATCAATCTATAAACTGTTTTATTAACTTGATTGTCAAATTGACTTTTATGGATTCATCAAACAACAAGGAAAGCAAGGGAGCTATCAACTATAAGTTCCGTGATGTCAAGGTTCACTCATCCGATGAATGGATGGTCGATGCCAGCAAAAAATACCGGAAGGTTTTCGATCGGTATGAGACCACCTACATGCGAGCGGAGTTCTCCTTTATCAACAAGCTATTTGATGAAAGTGACTGGGATGCTTCTATGCGTTTGAAATGTTTTTACATCAACGGAAGTAATAAAAATGAGCTCTGCAATCTGGAGACAAAGAGAACCATTACCAAAGACGAAAACATCGTTTACATTCGTCAGTCGTGGGGCAATGCAACACCTGGCTCCTATTGGTTTCGTGGTGATTATCTGTGGGAAGGATACATTGATGACGTAAAAGTAGGAGAAGGTAAATTTTATGTTGAAGATATAGGCCAGGCCAAAGAAGGAGAGAATCTTTTCTTTGAGATCGAATCCATCAAACTATTTGAAGGAGATGGTGTGGCATCTACCTTGGCAGACAAAAAATATTTAAAGAAATTCATTCAGAAAGATGCGCGCTACATCTGGTGCGAGTTGAAGATCAAGAACAAGACACCGAAAGATTATTTTTCGGAAATCTTTTTCAACTTCTATGATGAAGCAGGTCGCCTTAAGGGAGGCCCATCTCAATTGACCTACATAGCTGCCAACACCAGTGGACAAACCTACACCATTTACTCGGGCTGGGGTGGTGATACGCCAGGCCGATGGAGCAATGATAATTATTCATTGGAAGTCGTGTTCATGGACAACCTGATGGCAACAGCCCCATTCACAGTTGGCGAAACACAGGAAGAAGGCAATGTAAGTATGATCACGGGCTCGGGGCATGTGATAAAGCAACCAGCTGCTCAAAATAATACAGAAAAAAATCCTGATG
Organism: Cytophagales bacterium; assembly: GCA_031416795.1. GTDB lineage: Bacteria > Bacteroidota > Bacteroidia > Cytophagales > Cyclobacteriaceae > ELB16-189. Next base: position 1,485 of record JANOUH010000337.1, read on the forward strand.
ATCTTTTATTTGAAAGTCTGGCAGAACTAAATGCACTCACCGGGTTAACGAATATCAAAAACGAAGTCAACGAGATGGTACAACTCGTGCGCTTCTACCAGGAAACCGGAAAAGATATACTCAACAAATTCTCATTGCATACTGTGTTCACCGGCAATCCAGGCACTGGAAAAACAACGGTGGCGAGAATACTTGCAAAGATTTATAAGGGTTTAGCTGTGCTGGAAAAAGGACATCTTGTTGAAGTAGATCGCGAAGGTTTAGTGGCAGGCTACGTAGGGCAAACGGCCATCAAGACGGGAGAAAAAATAACCGAAGCCATGGGTGGAGTTCTATTTATTGACGAAGCCTATTCGCTGGCCAGTGGAAAGGGCTCACAATATGATTTTGGCGGTGAGGCCGTTCAGATCGTATTAAAACGTATGGAAGATATGCGCGGAAAGTTTGGGGTTATCGTGGCTGGCTATACGGATAATATGCACGAGTTTATTCAGTCGAACCCGGGCTTGAAGTCACGCTTCGATAAATATTTTCTTTTCGAAGATTACTCGGTCGATGAAATGTTTACTATCGCCATGGGGATATTTAATAAAGAAGGTGTGAAACCAGAAGATGCAGCAGCGGCTCATCTTAAAAATTATTTTGCCTTTTTACATGAAGGCAAAGACAAACATTTTGGCAACGCGCGCACCGTGCGTCAAGTGGTTGGCGAAAGTGTAAAGAACCAACACTTGCGCCTGGCCGCCATGAAAAAAGAAGCGCGCACTCCGCAGCTGATGGAAACGATCATTCTGGATGATGTGAAAGAGTTTGAGATCAAAGAGACTAATTCAGGGAAAAGTACATTGGGCTTCCGTGTGGGTGGCGGAAAAGAATAAAGACACTCTTTTCTTAATGAGATAAAAAGAAAATTATTTCTTGATAATTTTCCACGTAGCACCAAGGATAGTTTTCTTGTCACCAACGACACCTGCTTTCCATTCGTCTTTTTCATTTTTCATTTCATTCGTTGACAAGGATTCGATTTTTAAAATACCCGTCACGCTGATCTCGTTGCCGTTTATGGAGTCGTCCCAGAATTCCAAGCCATCTACATAGTAAACAGAATCTTCCTTTGTTAAAACCAATGCACCATCTTTACCGTTGCGGGCGGTTCCCATCACAGTAATATTTTGATCTTCCATATTATTTTGTGGTTTCTCATTATAACAAGCATTGAAAAGTACTGAAACGACAACTGACATCAGCATCCAACAAACACTTTTCATAAGGTCAGATTTTGTATCGAACATCACTTTTATAAATCAGTAACATTAATGATGTGGAAATTCATTCCAGCTTTTGATAATAATTCGTACGTGAAGTACTATCTTTTAACTGAAATTCTAAGATCGCAATTCATAAAGCTAAAAGCAATGTCTTCCCTAAAAATCGGTTTATTCGGCATTGGCCTTGATTCTTACTGGCCACAATTTGAAGGATTAAAAGAACGGCTCGAAGGTTACTTACACGTAGTGGAACAGAAACTTTCCACCATTCATCCTGCTATTGTGAATGCAGGTTTGGTCGATACTATAGACAAAGCATTTCACGCGGGTCGCAAGTTTAAAACAGAGGATGTTGATATTATCTTTTTGTATGTGACTACCTATGCACTTTCGTCCACCGTGTTGCCTGTGGTGCAACGAGCCAAGGTGCCTGTGATTATTCTAAATTTATCACCCGAAGCAGCCATAGATTATGCATCGTTCAATGCGATGACAGACCGCACAAAAATGACCGGTGAATGGCTCGCCCATTGTTCTCCCTGTCCTGTGCCTGAAATTGCCAATGTATTCAAACGTGTCGGAATAAAATTTCATCAGGTCACCGGCAT
>JANOUH010000338.1:0-10181 GCA_031416795.1 Cytophagales bacterium
AAAGTAGATAAACTTACATTTATCTTTTCAGCCAAATCATTCGATCAATTGCTCATGCGGTTAAAGTATATGGAGCAATATGGCAAAGCAAGACAAAGCCAGGCCGAAGCAATCGGAAAAGTGCAACAGATTTTGCGCGAACAGGTACACATTACAGAATTAAAAAGGAGTGAAAAAAATGATCTGCTTGCTGATGAGGTGAAAGAAGATAAGGAACTCACAAGTTTGAAGGAGAAGCAAAGGTCCATAGTAAAGTCGCTGGTGAAACAAGAAAAGCAACTAAAAAAAGATTTGGAGGCAACCAAAAAAGCAGTGGCTGAACTGGATGAATTAATTGCTAAAATTATTAAGGAAGAATTGGAGCGTGCTGCACGCGAAGCACGTGAAAGAGATGGTAAAAACAATAAAGAAATTTCGGATGCCACTGTAGCACTTTCAAATTCTTTCGAAGAAAACAAAAATAAATTTCCCTGGCCTGTTTCTGGTTTTGTTTCACAACGATTCGGAAGACAGCAACACCCTGTGCTAAAAGGAATTGAAATACAAAATGATGGTGTGAATATTCAAACCAAACAGGGTGAAGAGGTTCACTCTATTTTCAATGGTGAAGTAAGTCGTGTTGCATTTACCCCCGGCATGGGTAATACCATCATTATTAAACATGGAGACTATTTCACTGTGTATACCGGATTAAAAGACATTACCGTAAAACAGGGCCAACGTGTAACTACCAATCAGGAACTCGGAAAAGTGTTGTCAAATGGTGAAGGTATTTCCGAGCTACGCTTTCAGATTCGCAAAAATTTCGATGCCTTAAATCCGCAAGACTGGCTTAAAAATTAGTTAAACGGTTAAAAATGGCCTGAATCGGCTCGATATTAGTCGGTCATTTATCATATTTCGTTATCTTTACACTCTTAATTAATCACTATGAGTACAATTCTTTTGATAGGGATGCCCGGAATGGGCGAGTGGGTGGTCATCGGTTTATTCGTGTTGATCTTCTTTGGAGCAAAAAAAATTCCTGAATTTGCCAAAGGTCTTGGTAAGGGCATCAAAGAATTTAAAGATGCCGTAAAAGACGTGAAGAAAGAGGTGGATGATGCCGGTAAAGAAGTTCCGAAGATTGACGAAAATTAAGCGTTGAAGAAGTACGCTGATTTAAAAGATCTACAACACAACCTTTTTAACGGATCACTCTCCTGCTCTGACAGGGTAAATACCTTTTTGGCCAACATCGACAAAAAAAAACATCTCAATGTTTTTTTGACTGTCTATGAGAAAGAAGCAAGAGAGAAAGCACTACAAGTTGATTCCAAAATCCAAAAAGGGACTGCGGGCAAGCTTGCTGGTTTAATTGTTGGGTTGAAAGATGTTCTCTCATACAAAGATCATCCCGTTCAGGCCAGCAGTAAAATACTAAATGGCTATGTTTGTCAATATACAGCTACAGCCGTTCAACGATTGCTCGATGAGGATGCTATTATTATTGGTCGTCAAAATTGTGATGAGTTTGCCATGGGGTCATCCAATGAAAATTCCGCTTTCGGACCCGTATTAAATGACATTGATAATACAAGAGTAGCAGGTGGATCATCCGGTGGCTCTGCAGTCGCTGTGATGGCCGACTTATGCGATATCTCTATTGGATCTGATACAGGAGGATCCGTTCGTCAACCCGCTGCTTTTTGTGGAGTGATCGGTTTGAAGCCAACCTACTCACGCATTTCCCGCCACGGACTGATTGCATACGGCTCGTCATTTGACTGCATTGGTATTTTTTCTAAAAATATTTACGATGCTGCCATTGTTCTTGAAACGATGGCGGGCAAGGATGAATATGACAGCACCGTATCAACACAACCTGTTCCATCCTACAGCAGCGAATTAAACGCTGCGTCAAAGAAAAAATTTCGCGTTGCTTACATGTGCGACACGCTTGAATCAGAAGCACTGCAGCCAGAAATCAAGGAGAATATTTATAAAAAAATTGATCAGCTTAAATCTGCCGGACATTCCGTTGATGCCATTAACTTTCCATTGAATGACTATGTTTTACCAACGTATTACATTCTGGCAACGGCAGAAGCAAGTTCGAATTTATCGCGATATGATGGTGTTCGCTATGGTCATCGGTCCACAGCGGCTCATGATTTAACTTCTTTATATAAAAAAACGCGATCAGAAGGTTTTGGAAAAGAAGTGCAGCGAAGAATCATGTTGGGCACTTTCGTGTTGAGTGCCAGCTACTACGATGCATACTACACTAAAGCGCAAAAAGTAAGAAAATTAATACGCGATAGTATCAAGGCTATTTTTGCGAATCATGATTTTATAATCCTTCCTACTACACCCACAACGGCATTTAAGCTGGGTGAGCATACCAATAATCCGATTGAGATGTACCTGGCGGATTTATATTCCGTTCAGGCTAATGTGGCGGGCGTTCCAGGCATTTCAATTCCATGTGGAAAGGATTCAAAAGGACTGCCAATTGGCATACAAATCATGGCTGATGATTTTGAGGAATCAAAACTGTTTCAGTTTTCGGAAATAATTCAGAACTTAGATTGAGTTTCAGAAAGAAACGACAGAATAAATTGAAAATTTGAAGGTGATATGAAGAGGTATTTTGTTCTGGTTATATTTTTTATCTTTTCCAATTCAGTCTTATTTGCCCAAGAAGAAGAGGAGACTGAAACAGACACATTGGAATTGCCAACTCCTACCGGTGATTTAATCCCATTGGATAGTGTGCCCATTACACTGATTGCCCTTCCAAATGACCTGGAATATATTCCAGCGGATGATACTCCTGAACTATTGGCCGATCGACTGGGTTGCCTTCAACAAGTCATTCCTCTTACCTACAATAATACGGTTCATGGATTCATCAACTATTTCACGGTTCGCAACCGCGAATACACACGCACGATGCAACGCAAGCAAGACTTATTCTTTCCTATGTTTGAAAAAAGTCTAGCTCAATATAAGCTGCCCGATGAATTAAAATATCTCTCCATCATTGAGTCCGCGCTTAATCCTCGTGCCGTTTCAAGAGCAAGAGCCGTTGGACTTTGGCAGTTTATGTCGGGCACAGGAAGATACATGGGCTTGCATTCTGACTGGTACATTGATGAACGTATGGATCCTGAGAAATCTACCGATGCTGCCTGCCGTTACTTGTCACAGCTTTATTCTATTTTTGGAGATTGGGAATTGGCATTGGCTGCTTATAATTCAGGTCCTGGCACGGTGCGCAAAGCCATTCGAAGATCGGGATACAAAAAATCTTTTTGGGAAGTATATCCCCATCTGCCCCGTGAAACGCGTGCCTACGTGCCTCAGTTTATCGCTATGATTTATGCTATGAATTATGCTGAAAAGCATAATCTATTGGAAACAGCACGTGAAGAGTTACCTCCATCGGATACTCTTGCTGTAAAACAATTTATTCACTTTGAAGCATTGGCATCACTTACCGGCACATGTCTGGAAGATTTACAAAAATTAAATCCTTCAGTTCAGCGTAATGTCTTACCCGATAATGGCAAGGTTCACATTATGAAAATACCTATTCATGCAAAAGAAACACTTAGCCTAAACAGGATAGCAATTCTGGATTCTGTTTCGCGAGTGGGCAAGAAAGAGGCAGAAGCGCTAGCTAAAAAATTCGCTGGTGGCAGCACCGAAGGACGTGAAATGGTTTCTTACAAAGTGAGATCCGGGGATGTGTTGGGATCAATAGCTATGCGCTACAAGGTAAGAGTAACGGATATCAAAAAATGGAACAACCTTCGCACTGACAGGATTCACTCCGGTCAGCGTTTGGTAATTTGGTTAATTCCACCCACGGGTAGTGCTATTGCCTCCGCTAAGACACAGCCTTCATCTCAACCAACACTTCTATCGCCTGATACCAAAACGTATACTGTTCAACCCGGAGACACGCTATGGGATATCTCCAAAAGAATGCCCGGCCTTACTGTCGAGAAAATTAAAAGCTTGAACAACCTGAAAGGGAATAGCCTTAAGCCCGGTCAAAAATTAATCATCAGCTAACAAAAAGTTTTTGTGACCATTTCATGGAGAGTGAATTATAAAAGCATCCTATACAATTACTTCATGAAATACATCTTAAGTCTCTTTTTCCTATCTGTCCTTATACTTAGCTCTTGCTCTGATTCAAAAAATACTAATATCCCACAAGCATCAGGATTAACTGGCGACATTTTCCTGATCATGGACTCCACTCAATGGAAAGGTCCACTTGGCACCGTACTGGACTCACTTTTTAGTGCCGAAATGGAAGGCTTGCCAAGAGCAGAACCTATCTTCAAAATGCGCTGGATTGATCCGCATAAATTAAATTTCGTATTGAAACAAAGAAGAAACTTAATATTTGCTGTCACTCTTGATCAACGATCTTCCGGTGCCAGTGTAGTGAAAAAAGTATTTACTAAAGAATCATTAGATCAAATTCGGGCCAACCCGGATTTTTTTAGTCAAAACGATCAAAACGTTTTTTCAAAAGGACAAGAAGTGCTTTATCTTTTTAGTAACACCGAAAAACAACTCATACAACAGGTGCGCAAAAATGGAAAGAAGATCATTGAATACTTTGATCTAAAAGAACGAGAAAGACTTACTGCTTCACTTTTTAAATCAAACCAACTAAAAAATGTGTCACAGATTTTAAGAAAGGATTTTCAATGTGACCTGAAAGTTCCTTTTGGTTATGAATTGGTGATGAACAATGAAGAATTTCTTTGGGTGAGGCAAATCAATCCAAAAGATGATAAGGATATTTTTATTTCCAGAAAAAAATACACTTCACAGGAACAATTTAAACGAGACAGTTTGATTAACTGGCGCGATGAGATTTGTCAGAAATATCTATATGGAGATCCTGAAAGATCAGATACCTATTTGGTAACTGAAACGAACGTTGACCATAAACCCCTCCTCACCAAGGAAGTTGCGTTTCATAAAAAATTCGCGGTAGAAATGAGAGGCCTTTGGAGAACTAACAATTTTGTAATGGGTGGCCCCTTTCTTTCATACACTCTGGTAGATCAACCCAAAGGCATGATTTACTACATAGAAGGATTCACCTTCAGTCCCGGCAAAGATCAGCGCGAAATCATGCGCGAGCTGGAGACCATCCTTAACACGTTCAAGATAAGTTCGGAGCTGCCTGCACCGGCTAAATAACTAAACAAGGTCATCCTTTTTCAAAGGATATTTCCCTCTTAAAATTCGTAATCCTATTACTTAGGTAGTATCTTGCTTTCATCACAAGAATCTAAAAACAGTTCCACATGTCTACCAAAATTCGCAAGCAGGACGCCCTCAATTATCACACGCAAGGACAACCCGGTAAGATTGAAGTAGTGCCGACTAAAATGCTCAGTACTCAACACGATTTAGCATTAGCCTATTCACCTGGCGTAGCAGAACCGTGTAAAGAAATTGCCGCAAACATAGAAGACGTTTATAAATATACTTCCAAAGGCAACCTCGTGGCCGTGATTACCAACGGCACAGCTGTGTTAGGATTAGGAGACATAGGTCCAGAAGCTTCCAAACCAGTGATGGAAGGGAAAGCAGTGCTGTTTAAAAAATATGCGGGCATCGACAGTTTTGATATTGAAATCAATGAAAAAGATCCCGATGCCTTTATCAAAATCGTAAAATCACTGGAGCCAACATTTGGTGGAATAAATCTGGAAGACATCAAAGCGCCCGAGTGTTTTAAAATTGAAAAAGAGCTGCGTGAAATGATGAACATTCCTGTCATGCATGACGATCAACATGGTACCGCTATCATTTCAAGTGCTGCTTTACTAAGTGCACTTGAAATTGTAGGAAAGGAAATTGAAGAAATTATATTGGTGGTGAATGGTGCTGGCGCTGCAGCCGTATCATGTACTAAACTTTATTTCGCACTAGGCTTGAAAAAAGAAAACCTGATCATGTGCGATAGCAAAGGTGTGATCAATATGGAACGTGAAAACCTGGATGAAAGCAAGAAGCAATTTGCAACGACTAGAAAAATAAAAACCTTACAAGAAGCAGTTAAAGGTTGCGATGTATTTGTAGGTCTTTCGGTTGCGGATAGTCTTACACCTGAAGATGTTCTTGCCATGGCCAAAGATCCAATTGTATTTGCGCTGGCCAACCCTAACCCGGAAATCGCCTATGACTTAGCAAAAAAGACAAGGCCAGATTTAATTATGGGCACAGGCCGCTCAGATCATCCTAACCAGATCAACAACGTATTAGGATTCCCTTACATTTTCAGAGGAGCATTGGATGTGCGTGCTACCGAAATTAATGAAGCAATGAAACTCGCTGCTGTGCATGCATTGTCCGAGTTGACTAAAGAGCCTGTACCAGATGTTGTTTTTCAAGCATACAATATTGATCGAATTGAATTTGGAAGAGATTATTTAATTCCAAAACCTCTGGACCCACGATTGATCACCAAGGTTTCACCCGCAGTAGCAAAAGCTGCCATGGATTCAGGGATAGCAAAAAATCCAATCACAGATTGGAATGTCTATCATCAACAATTATTGAAACGTATTGGTATTGATCAAAAGCTCACTTCGCGCGTCATTGACATTGCGAAGCAAAAACCAAAACACATTGTATTTGCCGAGGCCGACCATTTGAAAATTCTCAAGGCTGCACAAATACTACAAGATGAGAAAATTGCTTATCCGATTTTATTAGGTAGTCGTGAAGAAATCGAAAGACTTTGCAAAGAACACAGCCTTGAATTACATGAATGTAAAATTGTAGATCCAAAAGAAGAAAAAGAACTCACAGAACGCTATGCGGAAGCATATCACAAAAAAAGACAACGTAAAGGCACTACACTAAAAGATGCAGAAAGAGTAATGCGCGACCGCAATGCGTTTGGCGCGATGATGGTTGAATTCGGTGAAGCCGATGCATTGATTTCCGGCCTCACTAAGGATTATCCTAAAACTATTTTGCCATCACTGCAGATCATTGGCATGGCCGAAGGAGTGAACCGCGTTGCCGGCATGTATATCATCATGAACAAGAAAGGAACTTTCTTCTTTGCGGATTGCACCGTAAACCAGGATCCTAACACAGAAGAACTGGTTGAGATTATCGGTCTGGCCGGTAGAGGTGTTAAGTTCTTTGATATGGAACCACGCGTTGCGGTGCTTTCATACTCCAACTTCGGATCAAGTAAAGGAGAGATCCCAACGAAAACACGCGATGCGGTAAAGTTGGCAAAAGTAAAATATCCTGATTTGATTTTGGATGGAGAAATTCAAGCCAACGTGGCTTTCGATACTGAACTTCAAAAAGAAATTTACCCATTCAGTGCCCTGGCAGAGAAGGGTGCGAACACATTAATCTTTCCGAACCTGGCATCAGCTAATATTGCTTATAAGTTATTGATGGAAATTGGTGGTGCCGAAGCCATCGGACCAATTTTGCTAGGCATGAAAAAGCCTGTGCACATTCTTCAACTTGGTAGTTCTATACGCGACATCATTAACATGGCCGCCATTGCCGTGGTGGATGCCCAGTTACATGAAAAGAATGATCACTTGTAATTTCTGCAAGGTCGTTCAAAATAGAAAAGACCGGAGAAGAATTACTCTGGGCTTTTCTTATGAATAGTGAGATCGAGTCAATCAAATAAGTTACAACAATACCGATCTGAATTTCTGCGTATCAGAAAGAATCTGTCCAATACCTTTGCTTACAGACAATAGAAATTGAGGATCAATATCTAACCGGAGTTTAAACATTTTCGAGAAACGTTCCTTCACTCCTTTCCATTGAGCGTTGCCTCCCTTTACAAATATTCCGGATTGATAAATAGCAGATGAAAATTCAGGAGGCATATTTCAAGAGACTGGTGGATGCACTCTTCTATTTGTTTGAATGGTCTTTCTAAGACTTTTGTCAGTTCGTGTTGCGAAAGAAGAATAGACGATTGATCGGTTAGTAAGGTATTGTTGTTGCCTAAATCAATAGCAAGATTTTTTGATGAAGTCAGTCCCCACATATCTGTAAGATTTTTTTTTGAGCAAGATACCCTACTCACTGTGTAAAATGGAATTAGAGTATCTATAAAAAAATTCTCAATACTCAAGCGCAAATTAAGTTCAGCCAATTACAAATTCGAGTCTTTTAGGGGCTCCATTCAGTCTACCAAATCCTTGTTTCGAAGCCCAAATCCTCGTAAACTGCATTTAATTTTTTAAGCTTTTCATGATCGCCTATTTAAAAGGAAAGCTCGTCCATAAGGAGCCAACATTAGTTCAGATTGAAGTGAACGGAGTGGGCTACCAGGTGAGCATCTCACTTCACACCTTTTCGGAAATAAAAGACCGTGAGGATCTGAAACTATACACGTACCTGCATGTGCGTGAAGATGCTCATATACTGTATGGTTTTGTGAGCGAGGCTGAAAAACAAATGTTTCTCCAGCTGATTTCCGTGAATGGGGTCGGCCCCAATACGGCATTGGTGGTCCTCTCCTATTTGCCACCTGCCGATTTAAGATCTGCCATTGTACGCGAAGATGCCGCTGCCCTTCAGGCAGTGAAAGGAATTGGTGGAAAAACTGCTCAACGGATCATTCTCGAATTGAAGGATAAACTGAAGAAAGATCTGGGTGACGAAGAGCTTGGGAAAACCGGAATGGTACACAATACCGTGAGACGCGAGGCGTTAACTGCCTTGGTGACGCTTGGCATCGCCAAACCAGCAGCGGAGAAGAGTATCGATACCATTCTGAAAAGGATGGGTACATCAATAAGTTTGGAAGAGCTGGTAAAACAAGCACTAAAAAACGCCTGAACCACGATTGAGTAGATCTAACCGGAAGACTAAGTTCATCCTCGGACTGGTTATTTGCCTGACCATAGGCTTGTCCGCGCCTGCAGCCTTTGGCCAGCAGAGCGATACTGTGCGCACCAAAGTAGATACTACCAAAATCAAAAGTCCTTACAGGCCATCTTTCCGTTTGCGCGATCGTTATGGCGATCCCTTTTCGAACTACACAACGTTCTCACCTTTATATCTTAAAGACCCCAAAAACATTGCTACTGAAATCGTCATCGATACAGGAAGGAATTATACTATTTCTGAAAAGATGGGAGGATTATATTACCGGCCTAACTCAAGCATGTCTTTTCAAGAGTTTAGCCAGCAACAGGATCGCATCATCAAACGAAGTTATTGGCAAAGCCGAAGCAAAGCGCTGGATGGCGAAAGCGCTGTCAGTGGCAGAAATCTGATCCCTAAAATTTATATCAGCCCCGTACTCGACCGGATCTTCGGAGGCAGTTATGTGGAGTTGATACCACGTGGTTTTGTGAATTTGGATTTTGGTGCGCAATTCCAAAAAATTGAAAATCCGGCCATCCCCATTCGTCAGCAACGAAACGGGGGTTTTGAATTCGATCAGCAGATCAACTTAAGTGTTGTGGGTAAAGTGGGAGAGAAATTATCTGTCACCACCAACTTTGATAATAACAACTCATTCGACTTTCAAAATAATATGAAGGTAGAATACACTGGCTTCAAGGAAGACATTCTCAAAAAATTAGAAATCGGTAACGTGAGTTTGCCTTTAAATAACAGTTTGATCACAGGCTCACAAAACCTCTTTGGTATCAAAGCTCAGATGCAGTTTGGAAAAATGTTTGTCACCACCATTGCTACTACGCAACGTGGAAAACAATCATCCATCAAAGTAGCAGGTAGCACTAACGGAGCAGCGCAAGGAAGACCTTTTGAAATTGTCGGATCAAACTATGATGAAAACCGTCACTTCTTTTTAGGGCAATTCTTTCGCGACAATTTTGAACCCTGGTTGGGTACACTGCCACAAATCACTTCCGGGATAAATGTTACCCGTGTAGAGGTGTATCTGCTCAATCGCCAGAACGATACACAAACATTGCGTAACGTTGTTGGCTTTATGGATATGGGTGAGTCTGACAAAATTTACCGCAAAGACATCTTTACTTCAAATGTTCCACCCCGATCGCCTACCTCCAATACTGCCAATAACCTGCCCGACAAATTAGCAACCATCTCGGCCAATTCAGATGGAATTAATCAGGCACTCGAAGGATTAGGTCTTGTGAATGGTACCGACTTCGAAAAAATTACGAGCG
>JANOUH010000339.1:0-8210 GCA_031416795.1 Cytophagales bacterium
TAAATAAAAAGCCCTTCACTGTAAGTGCAAATCCACAGTTTTCCTTCTTTGTCAAGGTATAATGCTGATATTTTTCTACCGATCTTATTGTTGAACTGTTGTGAATAGTTAATTAACTTGCGTCCGTCGTACCTGTATAATCCTTTCCAGGTTCCTATCCACATGAACCCCAAGCTATCCTGTGCTATGGAATTCACGTGGTTGTCAGCAATGCCGCTACTTTTATCCAAAAGCTGGAAGAGGTATTGAGATTGAGCATAGAGGACATTTCCTGCTAAATATATTATCAGGGGCATAATAAGAAACGCCCTATAAACGAGCCCCTTTTTCACTTGGTGAGATTTTTGAATTGCCATACTTTATAAAAATCATTTCGTTGCACCTGTCTGCTTTGCAAGAAGCCTGATAATAAAGGTCTTCCTTAATCCTACTTTGCTATGTTGATAATCCCGAAGGGATGATATTATATCACTCCTTCGGAGTTTTAAGGCTATGCACTTATAATATTCTATAATCGTTTCAGTCGTTCGGGCTTGACATCTCAAACATGACAAAGTAGGATTAATGAATTGTTTTAAAGTTTTTACAGCAATCACTCTCTCCTCAAATGTTACCAAATGGTTACATTACATTATTTTGAGAAAGAAAAAGCCAGGCACTAACCCAGCTTTTTACTTTCAACTTTTTACTTTGAGTTCTCTACTTTCCCAACTTATCCAACACTTCCATTACTTCTTTCACATGCACGCGGCTTGTTTCAAGAAGAGCTTTTTCTTCATCATTCAAGTCTAATTCAATCACTTTCTCGATACCGTTTTTACCAAGTACAACGGGCACACCGAGGTAGCAATTTTTAATTCCATACTCGCCATCCAATTGCATACATACCGGCAAAATTCTGCGCTGATCTTTTACTATTGCTTCTACCATCTGAGCTGCGGCAGAACCAGGAGCATACCAGGCTGATGTTCCCATCAACTTCACCAGCTCTCCTCCTCCTACTTTGGTACGCTCGATGATGGCGTTCAATTTATCTTTTGAAATCAACTCGGTAACAGGAATACCTGATACAGTCGTGTAGCGAGGTAGCGGCACCATGGTGTCGCCATGACCGCCAAGTAACATCGCTTGAATATCTTTTGGAGAAACATTAAGTGCTTCAGCCAGAAAAGCACGGTAGCGGGCAGTATCCAAAATACCAGCCATACCCATCACCCGGGTGCGAGGCAATTTCGAAGTGATGTGTGCCTGATACGTCATTACATCCAACGGGTTAGAAACCACAATGATGATGGCGTTTGGAGAGTGCTTCACCACATTTTCAGTTACTGACTTCACAATACCTGCATTGGTAGTGATTAAATCATCGCGGGTCATTCCCGGCTTGCGTGGCAAACCTGAGGTGATCACCACCACTTCCGAACCAGCCGTTTTTGCATAGTCGCTGGTCGATCCGATGGTTCGGCTATCATATAAATCGATAGGAGCCTTCTGCCAAATATCCAGCGCTTTGCCTTCCGCAAACCCTTCACGAATATCAACTAATACAATTTCATTGGCGATTTCTTTGTACGCCAAAACATCAGCACAGGTAGCTCCTACGTTACCGGCACCTACAACAGTTATTTTCATAATATATTAAGATTAGATCGTTAAAATCGGATGCGAATTTATCAATAGAGCGGTCAAAAGAAAAGGTATTGGAACAATTATGGAGAAAGTAAGAAAGTTAAGGCTCTTTTCGTGCTTGACGTAAGCTTAAATCGATTGTCGATGCGATGCCCGACCACCCAGACAATCTCACCGGCTGACTCCAGGACAGTAACCGAGTCCTTCTCCCCCACCGAAATCTTTCTGTCAATCAAAAAATCACTAATTTTCTTGCGGTGCGTCATGCCTAAAGGGAAGAAGTAGTCCCCGGGCAACCATTTCCTCCACCGGAGTGGAAAGACAAGTTTATCTACATCAAGCGTTGCCTCATTCGTATTATCCGAGGCCTTGATATCAGAAGACGGAACGATATCTAAAGTCCATGGGCCCAAGGTTGCCGTAGCCTGATCCTTTTGAATACTTATTTCATTCCAATGGTTTCCCTGTGGGGTCACGATGAAATATTCCCTATCCACCACCAGCTTATGGGTCGATGACAAAAACTGCTTACCCGATTGCTTGTCTTTAATATCCAAAGCTTCCTTACAGAGCTCATAGCTGAAGCCAAACGCCTTTAGGCTATTCCAAAGCAAAGACGCCCCGTGGGCGGGATGAAGAAATCCCCCCTTGCTGATCTTGATTATTTCCCCACCCTCAATTAAAAATTTCTCTTTCCATTCCTCCACATTTTTCAAGTGAAAAGCCCACTCATCTTCCATCTTATTCACGCTTTCGCGGATGGTATTTTCAAGTGAGATATTGATTCTCTTAAGCTGTGGTATTACCTGATGCCTGATAAAATTCCGCTGGTAATCATCGGTTTGGTTGCTGATGTCCTCCCGCCAGGTAATCTGATGGTCTGCCGCGTAGCTGATAATCTCATCGCGGGTTGCAAATAATAATGGACGGATTACTTTGCCTCGCTTTACGGGAATTCCCCTTAGGCCTTCAATTCCTGCACCGCGCATCCAATTCAGCATCATCGTTTCGATTGAATCATTGAAATGATGCGCTGTAGTCAACTTGGTAAATCCTTTACCTTCGATTAATTCTTCAAACCAAGCATACCGTAGCTCACGGGCTGCCATCTGAATGGAAAGCTTGTTCTCGGTGGCATAGTTGTTGGTATCAAAGCGCTTACAAAAAAAAGGCACGTTAATTTTGTCGCAATGGATGCGCACAAAATCCTCATCCTCATCTGAATCCTGACCACGCAATTGAAAATTACAATGAGCAACCGCCACTTCAATATCCAGTTGTTTCAGCAAATGAAGCAACACCATAGAATCCAACCCGCCACTTGCGGCAACCAGAATTCGATCGTGTTGGTCGAGCAAATTCTTCTCTTTAATAAACCTCTTTAACTTATCAATCACAGACCAAAGATAACTTTTCTATATTTTTGACACGAAAATGAATCGATACCTACCTTTCTTTCTGATTTTGCTGATATCCACGGGTTCCTTTGCTCAACGAAGAGTGAAGCTAAAGAAGGCCGACAACCTGGTAGGAAGCATTCGGGATGGTGAGCGTTTCGATCGTTTGATTGGTAATGTGGTATTTATGCAGAACACGACCACCATCTATTGTGACTCGGCCCACTTCTTTAAAACCAAAAACAGAATTGAGGCCTTCGGAAAAGTACACATTGTAGATGGCGACTCGGTTGATGTAACCTCACAAGCCCTTACCTATGATGGCAACGATAAAGTTGCTCACCTGCGTAAAAAGGTTGTTTTTACAAAATTAGGTATAGCTACGCTTTACACTGACAATCTGGACTATGACCGAAAAAAAAATGAAGCGAGGTATTTCAACGGGGGAAAATTAATAGACACTACCAACGTGCTCACCAGCAAGAAAGGGTATTATGATGTGCGCACCAATCTTGCTGCTTTCAAATCAGATGTAGTCGGTGTTAATCCGGATTACACGCTGACCTCAGATACCCTGCAATACAACTCAAAGACAAAAATCATATACTTTAAAGATGAGACCACCGTCAAAGACAAGGATGGCGGTGTAGCAGTGTATAAAAGTGGATTCTACAATACCAACAAAAAATTATCCGCGCTTAGCCTTGGTGTAATTGAATCGGTTGAATACAAAATCAAAGGGGATGAGTATGATATTGATGACGCAAAAAAACTCTATAAGGCTAAAGGAAGAGTAGTGATGACATCGAAAGAGGAAAACATGCTCATCTTTGGTGACGATAGTTTTTATGATAAGAAAACCGGTATCTCCAAAGTATATGGAAATGCCTACGTAGCCAAGATTGATGATGATCTTGACACCCTATTTATCTCGGCCGATACGTTGGTGTCAATTGAAAATAAAGACCCTAATAAAAAGAGATTATTGGCTTACAACCAGGTTAAAATCTTCAAGAAAGATTTACAGGGTATTGCTGATTCACTAGTCTATAGATCGTTTGATTCTACGATCTATTTTTACCAGGCACCGGCATTGTGGAGTAGCGGAAACCAAATGACTGCGGATTCCATACGCATTCGTCTAAAAAATAAAAAGATTGACAAACTTTATATGGTGGCCAACTCCTTTGTGGTGTCGCAGGATTCTATGTCGAACTTCAACCAGATAAAAGGCAGGAATATGACTGCTGCCTTCAAGGGAAGCTCTATCAATAATGTTTTGGTGGAAGGCAATGCAGAAAGCTTGTACTATGCGCTGGAAGAAAAAGAGGCGGATCTGGATAGTGTGCATGTGAAGCTGACTGTTACGATGGGCATGAACAAAATGATTTGCAGTAAAATGAGAATTATCTTTGAGGATGGAAAAGTCAATACGGTAAATGCTTATGTGAAACCTGATGCTCAGTTTATTCCACCGCAAGAAATTAAGGAAGCAGATCGGAAACTAAAGGGTTTTATCTGGAGAGAAGACCAGCGCCCTACCCATGAGCAAGTGGTAAGAAAGCCCGCCAACGAAAGTCAACCTGGAAAAATTGTTAAGGATCCCTAATTTTTATTGAAATCATTAGGATAAGCCATTGCTTTATAATAAATTATCACTCGAATAAGTGTGTCTTTATGAAAAGCTGGATCTTTGGTCTTCTTCTTTCAAGCTTTAGCCTTTCAGGGTTCGCTCAAACATTCGAATTATTGGACAAGCAAGAGAGCTTTCAATCGTCAATAAGTGAAACTGTTCGCATTCCTTTAAAAATAAGAAACAACACCAACAAGGCTCAATTTTATATTATTCGAAAACTACATTCAGACCTTAACAGTACCCAAAAGGGGTATTTCTGTTTTGATAAAAACTGCCTTGAGCCTGGGATTGAGGAATTTTCCAAAAAAGTAGAGGCTGGTGAAACTCTTCAAGCCCTCGTGTATATATTGGAAAGTGGAATTCAAAGTGGCCAGGGTAATATTAAGTTTCAGGTTTTTGTCAAGGGAAATCCATCGGAGGCGATAGATTATGCTGTTTCTGTTTCTGTTCAGGAAAGAGATCATAAACCAATCATTTTTCAATCAAAGGATATTACCATCCAAGATGTTTATCCTAATCCAGTGCAAGATCTGGCCTATATGGATTATATCCTTCATAACGAATCGGTAACAGCCAAAGTAGTCATTCATAATATTTTAGGGAGGGCAATCAGTGAATTTGAATTATCACCCTTTGAGGATCGCGTTAAAATCCAAACCGAAGAATTCGTTTCAGGTATCTATTTTTATACCCTTTACCTGAACAATAACGGGGTGCTCACCCGAAAATTGGTAGTCCGAAAATAATCTTGTATCCCAGTCGTTTTAGCATAAAACTTTCAAATTGATAATTCATCCCCCTGTAGTATATTTGCAGGCTTAAACGTATTATAACCCTTGATTTTGAGCATTTTGACGTACTTCGTTACCGGGAGAGCAACAACCTATAGCCTGATACTAATCGTGCTTTTCACCGCGGGTTGCAGCAACTTCAGGAAAATTGAAAAGAGTGAGGACTGGCGTATTAAGTATGAGGCGGGATTGAATTACTATGCTAAAAAGGATTATTACCACTCTGCCATTCTTTTTGAATCGATACTCCCCATTGTGAGAGGGCTACCCGAGGGTGAAAAAGTGGAGTTCTATCTTGCTTACTGCCAGTATAATGAGAAAACTTATTTATTGGCTTCTGATCAGTTTAAGACGTTCTATGAAACGTATGGTCGGAGCCAATACGCTGAAGAAGCAAACTTCATGTATGCCTATTCATTATACTCTTCATCGCCTGATCATAACAAAGACCAAAGCAGTAGCATTGAGGCCATGAATGCAATGCAGGTATTTATGAACAAATACCCGGGAAGTCAATTTATGAACAAGGCCATAGAGGTCATTGACGTAAGTCAGGATAAGCTTGAGAAAAAAGGGTTCGAAAATGCCAAACAATATCTCAAACTCAAAATGTATAAAGGAGCCATTATAGCTTTTGACAATTTTAAAAAGAACTTTCCCGATTCAAAATATCTGGAGGAAGCATCTTACCTGAAAGTAGTTGCCGAATTTGAATTTGCAGAAGTGAGCATACCATCAAAACAATTCGAACGTTATTCAACAACGCTGGATTATTATAAAGAGCTAGTTGATAATTTTCCCAATAGTCCATTTCTGAAAGAAGCACAGCGCTTTTATAGTGAAAGTCTAAGTCAAGTGAATAAATTAAAAAAAAATAAAATCTAATATTATGGCCATACAACCTTCTCTTATCACACGCGACATGGAAAAAATCGCAGCACCAACAGGTAATCTTTACGAGTCCGTAGTGGTTATTTCAAAGCGCGCACGTCAGATTGCCGTTAATCTCAAAGAAGAATTGAACAACAAACTGGCAGAATTTGCTACCACCGTTGACAACCTGGAAGAGGTGTTTGAGAACCGCGAGCAGATTGAAATATCTCGCTACTATGAGCGCATGCCGAAACCCACTACTACTGCGACAGAAGAATTCCTGGAGGGAAAATTAACATATCGTTTGCGTTCAGCTATTGACGCGGAAGCAAAAGCCGCAGAGTAAGACTATGTTGGCCGGTAAAAAGATTCTGCTGGGTGTAAGCGGTAGCATTGCCGCTTACAAATCGGTTCTTTTGATTCGGCTACTCGTGAAAGAAGGAGCAGAGGTAAAGGTCATTATGACTCCCTCCGCCCACGACTTCATCACGCCTCTTACATTTGCTACCGTTTCAAAAAATCCTGTACTCACAAATTTTATTAAAGACAGTACAGGTGTCTGGAATAATCACGTGGACTTAGGCCTTTGGGCCGATGCCATTGTGATTGCACCGGCTAGTGCCAACACCATGGCAAAAATGACTTCCGGAATCTGTGACAACGTGTTGCTCGCGGTTTATTTATCCGCACGTTGTCCTGTATTTTTTGCACCCGCCATGGATTTGGATATGCTCCAACATCCATCTACACAAATCAACATTCAAAAACTTACCAGTCGGGGAAATCATCTGATTAATCCCGGCCACGGTGAACTAGCGAGTGGCTTAGTTGGAACAGGCCGTATGGCTGAACCAGAAGAAATAATCGCTCAGTTAACAACCTATTTTAATAACCAATCTCCCCTTGCAGGAAAGAAAGCTTTGGTCACGGCTGGTCCAACCCATGAAGCGCTAGACCCCGTTCGATTTATTGGCAATAATTCCAGTGGAAAAATGGGGTATGCCATTGCAGAGGAACTGGCAAACCAAGGAGCTGAAGTAACACTGGTCTCAGGACCGACAAGCATCACGGTAAGTCATCCCAACATAAAACTGCTACGCGTTACGTCTGCTGAAGAAATGTATCAGGTTTGCGTTTCTCATTTTGCAAGCACTGATATCACCGTGTTGTCTGCTGCTGTTGCCGATTATAAACCAGCTCAACGAGCCGATCAAAAGATTAAAAAATCGGATGATCTGCTTACTATTGAACTGATTAAAACACGTGACATCGCTGCTGAATTAGGCAAGCTGAAGAAAAAAGAACAATTCACCGTTGGCTTTGCATTGGAAACGGAGGATGAAAAAAGCAATGCTGAAAAGAAGATCCAATCTAAAAATTTCGATCTGATCGTTTTAAACTCCCTCCGTGATAAAGGCGCTGGCTTTGGTTATGACACGAACAAAATCACCCTGATTGATAAAAATAATAAGGCCACTGACTTTAGTTTGAAATCCAAGAAAGAAGTAGCCACGGATATCGTTAATGCTATCATGGCACACTGGCATGCATAAGTCAATTTTTTTACTATTTTTTACTTTGGTTGGATTTACATCAGTCAGTCAGGAACTGAATTTTAAGGTTACCATCAATGCTGATCAAATTCAAACTACCGATCGTGGGATATTTAAGGATATGGAGAGGGCCTTCGCCAACTTTTTGAACACCCGCAAGTGGACCTCCGATTCCTATAGTGGCCATGAGAAAATTAATTGCACACTCTTTCTCAACATCACCAAGATGCCATCGATTGGTAACTTCGCTGCCAATGCACAGATTACTTCGGCAAGACCGATCTACAACGGTAACTACGAGACGGTTGTATTAAATTTTGCAGATCGTGAG
>JANOUH010000340.1:0-4709 GCA_031416795.1 Cytophagales bacterium
GATTCCATTTCGATCATCCCAATCGATCCAGCAAACAAGGGGCAAACTCCTCTGGCGCATGTTGATGGTCAATCCTTTTTGAAAAGAAGTTTCGATATTGATGTGCTTGCTGTGCCTTTTAAATATCGTCCATCTGCATCAGATTTTCCCCGGCAACTGGTTTCCGACTTCAATGGAAACATTTATTTCGGCTATCGCTTGGATCGTTATAAGACAAGAATCTTTAAGACGCCAATCGGGCTAGAAAAAAAGATACAGCATCATGCCATCACCATGGGCACTTTCGGAGGGCTGGGCACAACGTCAGTTTCACCATGGACAACAAATTACAGGACAACAGACGAATACAATGGCCTGGTGCTTACCAGAGGCCTATCCATCATGGCAGGAGTAAACAATCTTACTTTTGGTGTGGGCATTGGCTGGGATTACCTGACGGATAGGGACAAAGAAATCTGGATCTATCAAAACAAACCCTGGTATGGTGTTACCATAAGCTTAAATATAAATTAAGCACTCCCAATCCTTAAAAACCTGCATTACCTTGAATGATTTAACAAAGCCCCCGCAGGATAGAATTTAATCAATAATATCATGAAAAAAGATCGCATAACACCCATTGAAATCAGTAAAGAAGAGTTCAAAAAAATTGGTTATCAAATAATCGATTCGGCTGCTGAATATCTGGAGACCGTTCATGATAAACCGGTTACCACGGGCGAGACTCCCAAAGAGATACAAGCCATTTTAGGTAATGCTTCATTGCCCGAGTTGGGTACTTCAGCTGCTGAATTAGTTTCACGGGCTTCTGATTTATTGTTTAATCATTCCTTACTCAATGGTCATCCTAAATTTTTAGGATACATCACTTCTTCCCCCGCTCCTATTGGCGCGTTGGCGGATTTATTAGCGGCTACTGTTAATCCAAATGTGGGCGCTAATATTTTAAGTCCGATGGCTACGGCTATTGAAAAGCAAACGGTAAAATGGTTAGCAGAGTTTATTGGTGTTTCTCCAAACTACGGAGGCATCCTGGTCAGTGGTGGCAACATGGCCAACTTCACAGCCTTCCTGGCAGCAAGAACAGCTAAATCGCCTAAGACGCTTAAGGAAGACGGATTAGCAAATACACCCGGTGACATGGTGTTGTATTGTTCAAAGACAACTCACACCTGGATTGAAAAGGCAGCAGTTCTATTTGGACACGGTTCAAAATCCATTCGTTGGATAGCTACTGATGGGGACAACAAAATGAACAATGAAATTTTAGTGCGAACCATTGAAGATGATTTAAAAAATGGAAAGAAGCCATTCATGGTGGTTGGCACAGCCGGTGATGTGAGCACCGGAGTAGTCGACAATCTTTCTGGCATTGCTGCCATTTGCAAAACGTATGATTTATGGTTTCATATTGATGGCGCTTATGGTGCTCCGGCTGCCGTAATTCCTAAGCTCAAGAAATTGTTTGCAGGAATGGAAGAAGCAGATTCTATTGCGCTCGATCCGCATAAATGGTTATACAGTCCCCTGGAAGCAGGTTGCACGCTGGTGAAAAACCCACAACACCTGATTGACACCTACAGCTCACATCCTGTTTATTACAATTTCGGTGATGCCGATAACGAATCATCATTGAATTATTATGAATACGGTTTTCAAAACTCCAGAGGCTTCAGGGCATTGAAAGTATGGATGGCGCTGCAACAGGTAGGAAAAAGTGGCTATGTTGGTATGATCAATGAAGACATTGAGTTATCGGAATTATTCTTTGCGGAAGCGAAGAAACATCCGGAGCTCGAGGCGGTGACCCAAAACCTGAGTATCACTACGCTACGCTATGTTCCAGTTGGATATGCAACAGACGATAAGAATACGGAAACATACTTAAACACTCTGAATGAAAAATTACTTAATGTTTTACAAGTCGGTGGTGAAGTGTTTTTATCCAATGCGGTTGTCTTTGGGAAATATTGTTTGAGAGGTTGCATTGTAAATTTCAGAACTTCCAGAAAAGACATTGTAGAGATCATAGCCATCATCGTTCGCGAAGGAAGAGAGTTGCATCTTAAACTTCAGGGTAAATAAAACAGTTGAAGTCCGGTGCATCTCGAAATTCTGTTCAGTTTACACTATCGCATTTCATTGCAACTGCTTCATTTCAAGTCATCGTGATCGCGGCTCGCAAGCTCTTCCACGGATTTAAGATTTACATAAGTCTGTTAATAAGGGTATATTCGCAGGGGAGTATTATCTTAACATCTTGATTTAATCAGGCAAACCTTATTTTAAATTTCCTCTACATCTTCGTATAGAAATAATCACTAATCATGAAAATAAAGACCCTTAGCTTCCTGATTCTGATTTCTATTGTTCTTATCGCTTGCTCGGATTATTACACCGAAGATGATTTTTACTCGGTAAAGAAATATGATGCCCACATTCATATACGCACTACACATGATGCGATTTCAGACCAGGCTGAAGCGGATCGTTTTCAGATGGTGAACGTGATTGTTGCTCATACCGATTCCTCCCTTCGGGCACAGGAGCAATTTAGCCTGCATCAGGTTGCTGCTCACCCCAGGCGAATTCAATATGTCACTGCGTTTAGTATGGAAGATTGGGACTCTGCAGGTTGGGCCGATGAAACGATTAAACGTCTTGAAGAATCTTTTGAACATGGTGCCCTCGGAATTAAGATCTGGAAAAACATTGGTATGGTTGAAAGGGATTCAGCCGGAAATCTGATCATGATTGATAATCCACGATTTGATCCGGTCATTCAATTCATCATCGACCAGAATAAAACCGTACTGGGTCACCTGGGCGAACCAAAAAATTGCTGGCTACCGGTTGAGCAGATGACGGTCAATAATGATCGGGAATACTTTAAAACGCATCCCGAGTATCATATGTATTTACATCCTGAATATCCATCTTATGAAGATCAAATCAATGCACGCGACAGATTTCTCGCCCACCACCCCGACTTGCGATTTGTAGGTGCACATCTCGGTAGCCTGGAATATGATGTAGATTCACTGGCGAAAAGGTTAGATCGTTTTCCTAATATGGCTGTGGATATGTCGGAGCGGGTTTGCCATCTTCAATATCAATCGAATACGAATTGGGAAAAGGTGCGCCATTTTATGATCAAGTATCAGGACAGACTTATCTATGGATCGGATCTCGGAATGAGACCAACCAGTAATCCTGATGAAGCCAAAGCAAGACTTCACAAGCGCTGGGTAGAAGATTGGAAATATTTTGCCACCGATGAAACCATGACCGTGGATGAAGTAGACGGAGAATTCAAAGGACTCAAACTTCCCAAAGATGTCATTGATAAAATATATTATACCAATGCAGTAAATTGGTTTAACATAAGGAACTAATTGCTGATATAATTTGGTCAGAAATAAAAACATTCCATCATGATCATAAGCAGACTGACTCTTCTCGTCATTATTTTAATGACTTCATTTCTTGCGAATAGTCAGGGTCATAATTTTAGGATCAGGACCATTACAGCTGGTGTGTCGCTATCAAGCCTATCTGATACTATGACGATCAATCAGACCATCACGTTTCTGAAAAAATCGAAAGAGGAATACATCCAAAAGGGTTATGAAGTGCAAACATTGCGCATCGTAACGCAGAACATTTATGAATACTTGGGTGGGCGATCCTATAATGAAGCACTTCCCTACCTCAAAGCAATCGATCACATAGTAAAACGTGAAGGCATCAATCTTTCCATTGGTGAGCTATTGCCGCCCAATGTATATAAATCTGATCTGGCCGACTGGGTAATTGAATTAATAAAAGAAACTGATAACATCAACTTCAGCATTCCTATTTCTTCATTGGCACTTGGGCTGCATCCACATTCGATCAAGGCAGCCGCGGAAGTAACGATTGCCATTTCAAAAAATAGTGCTGGCGGAGAAGGAAATTTCAGATTCACGGCATCGGCAAATTGTCCTGCTGAAATACCGTTTTTTCCCGCAGCCTATCACAAAGGAAAAAAGAGTTTTGCCATTGGCCTGGAGACTCCCAACCTATTGACCGAGGTCTTTTTAAAATCCGATTGGACCACAGCGCGTGAAAATCTTAAGCATATATTGGAGTCGAAATTAAAACCGGTTGAGGTTATTGCCGAGCGTATTTCAAAATCGAATGGCTGGGTCTATCATGGCATAGATACTTCTCCTGCGCCTGGCCTAGATGCCAGTATTGGAGAAGCCATTGAGATACTTACTAAACAACCTTTTGGCGGACCGTCAACACTGAGAGCTTGTGCATTGATTACGGATGTACTAAAAAATCTAAATGTAAAAACATGTGGCTATTCCGGATTGATGTTACCCATCATTGAAGACAAAATATTGGCAAAGCGGGCAACAGAAAATCGTTTTACTATGCAGGAATTATTATTGTTTTCTTCAGTATCCGGCACCGGCCTCGATGTGGTGCCTATACCCGGAAACACAGCGGTTGATGTCATTGAAAGAATTTACTATGACGTAGCCGCCCTCTCCTTGAAATATACCAACAAGGCTTTATCCGCAAGATTATTTCTTATACCTGGAAAACAAGGTGGTGAATTGGTGGAGTTTAAAAATCCAAACCTGACAGGATCAACCGTGATGAAAGTTGAATAATATTCTACACGATGTGTAAATTAGGCGACCCGTCTTGAAACCATG
>JANOUH010000341.1:0-1830 GCA_031416795.1 Cytophagales bacterium
AAAGCGAATTGCTTTGCACCAATTTTTTCGTTTCCCTAAATTCATGATCAATTATGATTGCTCATCTAAATTGTATGCATACTAGATCATTTGCAATACTATTAATCTTCGCAATGAATGCTTTATGCCTGTGTGGTCAAAACTTAGTCCCTAACGAAAGTTTTGAAAATTATAAGATATTGCCATGCAAGCCAAATGAATTTTTTATCCAAGATTTTTTAGAAAATTGGAGGCAACCGATATCTACTTCAACCGACTATTGGAACACCATCGGTGATATCTCTTGTGCTCAAAACCCACTTACGATTAATCGTTTTCCAAGAACTGGATCAGGTATGATAGGAATAATTACCGCTTCTTTCTACAACAATTTTGCGATTGAGTACAAGGAGTATATCGAAGTAAAATTAAAGGAGACCTTGAAAAAGGATCATTTTTATTTTGGAGAATTTTATGCCAAGAATCGCAGCGTTAATCAGTCTGATAGATTAAAGTCAAATAATTTAGCTGTCGCTTTATCGGAGTCATTAATTAATGATTTTTCCAATGAAAGTCCAAACCACTTATTTTTAAATGGATTAATAAAGGAAGAAAATATAATAGAAGCTGATTTGACTTGGCAAAAGATTAGTGGATGCTTCGTTGCTGATAAACCATATCAATATCTGCTAATCGGAAACTTTGACAGCATAGATTCTACTTTAACGAAAGGATCAATTAATAGTAATGAGTATTCCTACGCCTATTATTTTATTGATGACGTAGCCCTCAATGAATTGAACTACAATGTATCTTCCTTATTGACGACTACAACTCTATGTCCTGATCAATCATTTACCGAACTGAATGCCTCTGTTGATGAAGCAACTGCATATTTATGGGAAGATGGGTCTAAACAACCAACCTTCAAGGCTTCAATAAAAGCAGATAAGGATTACTCCGTTACTATTTTTTTTAACGAATGCCATTACAAGCACACCTTCCACGTTGAGTATGTTCCTGAGATTGACCTTGGCAAGGATACAGTGCTTTGCAAAGGTGAAACATTGAAATTAAATCCCAGATATTCTTTTGGAAAATACTCTTGGTCTGATGGGTCAACTGATACGGTAAAAATTATTTCTTCACCGGGATTATATTCTATTGCCGTTCAGTCTGATTACTGCCTAGTTCAAGATAGTGTTTATGTGAACTTTATTGATTGTCCCTCTTTTGGGCCGAATGTTATCACACCTAATGGAGATATGTATAATGATAACCTAATATTTGAAAACATCGATAACCGTATTTGGGGGTTGAAAATATTTAACCGATGGGGCGAACAGGTTTATGCTTCATCTCATTATCAGAATAGTTGGAGTGGCCAAGGTCTAAATGACGGAATATATTATTATCAACTTTCGTCATCGGGGTTAGTTAAGGTTGTAAAGGGCTGGGTTCAGATACTTAGATGAAAATTAAAATGACATTCATTAACCAAAAATACAATTCGATATGAAAACTAAACTGCTTCTGTTGTGTTTACTGGTCTGCCTAGGACAAGCCAGTTTTTCGGCCTCGGTGACTATTTCGGGACCCACTACGGTGTGTCCGGGAGTCGCCTATAACTATACTGCTTCAAGTAAGTGTGAATAATGGATGTGGGGTTTCAGCGAATGGCCTCACTGTCTTTCCAGGTTACGGCTGTGGCGGTTATTATGCAATTAGTATTTATCCTAACCCTGCAACAGAGGAACTAACAGTGGAGATGAGGGCTGAAAACAATGTGGATGCGTTAAGTAGCGAATCGCCAAAAATTGATGAGGTCCTTTTAGTTAATTCAGAAAGCGA
>JANOUH010000342.1:0-8126 GCA_031416795.1 Cytophagales bacterium
GCTAACTGAGTCAGAGCACGATCTTATTCTCTACTCTGGCCAGTTTATCATTTATATGCAGGCCATTCGTTTTCTGGCTGACTATTGTAACAACGACTCGTACTACGAAGTCCAGTATGAAGATAACAACTTAGTGCGTGCCGGCAATCAGATTTGTCTATTAAAACAACTGGAAGAGAAGGCCACCGTATTGAAAGATATTATTAAAGAGGAGTTAAAGACCCGATCTCATCTATTTAGTGAGGCCGGTCATCCATCAAAAAAATAATCGATTAACGTTTTCACTTTTCAATATGAAAAAAAGCTTTTCAATAATCACCACCTTGTTTATTTTGATGCTATCCGTACCGATTGAATCAGTAGCTCAACAGGCCAATGAAATTAAGCTTAAGGACTACCGGCCAAAATCAATTTATAAAATTCCAATATCTAACATTCCCAAAGCAAAATATCCTGTGATTGATATGCACTCCCATGTGTACGCAAAAACCGATGCAGAACTTGCCCAGTGGGTAAAAACCATGGATGCCGTTGGTGTCGAGAAGACAATCGTGATGACACAATTCACAGGAGCAAAGTTTGATAGCGTGTATGCCAAGTATGCTCAATACGGAAATCGCTTTGAGGTGTGGTGCGGTTTTGATTATACCGGCTATCCAAAACAAGGATGGATTGACCATGCCATAAAAGAATTAGAGCGCTGTTATAAGGTTGGCGCAAAAGGAGTAGGCGAACTTGGTGATAAAGGAATGGGAGAATTAAATTCATATCCCGTGCCGGGTTATGGATTGCATTTTGATGATCCGCAAATGAAACCTTTGTTCGAGAAATGCGCATCGTTAAAACTTCCTGTGAACATTCATGTGGCCGATCCTTATTGGATGTATCTTCCAATGGACTCCACCAACGATGGCCTCATGAATGCCTACACCTGGAGAATTGATCCCACTAAAAAAGGAATATTAAACCATGGGCAACTGGTAAAAACATTGGAGAATGTGGTGCGCGATAATCCTAAAACAACAATCATAGCATGCCACCTGGCCAACTGCGAATATGATCTTGAAATACTGGGAACAATGTTTCAGAAATATCCTAACCTGTATGCGGATTTTGCTGCACGCTTTGCTGAAACGGCTCCTATCCCACGTTACATGAATGCGTTCTTCGAAAAATATCAGGATCGACTTTTATATGGCACAGACATGGGCGTAGATCCATCCATGTACGCAATCACTTTCCGTATACTGGAAACCAACGATGAGCATTTCTACGCTACCGAATTGTTCGGTTATCATTGGGCTCTCCATGGATTTGGATTGAAAGACAATGTGCTAAAGAAAATCTATTCCGGCAACGCGAGGAAGATTCTTACTCATTGATTATACCTTAAAGAATATTCCTTTTTTATAAAGAAACCGGCAAAGGTTCCACTCCAGTGCAAAGATGACCAGTGAAGTTATGATGGCCATTAACGCATGAGGAAGGTTGATCATTCCCATCAGACCATTTGTAATCGCTCCGATATAATCATTAAACCATCGGCTGGCTACAATTTCGAAGAAGAGGTAAATGAACAGTGAATTCATGCCTACGATGACAAAAAAGTTGAGATGCTTTTTGTGTTCCTTGATGTCAATCCACCAATAGAACAGAGCGAGCGCAAGAAGGCACCATCCACCAGAGGCCAGTGTGAAAGAACTGGTTGCAATTCGTTTGATGATGGGCGTAATGGTTGCGTCCATAGCAAACCCAATAATCAATCCTGCAACACCGCTCATGACTAGCCATTTTATTTTTTCATTTCCAGGTTTATCCGAAAGCAGAAGTTTGCCCGCCAGCACTCCCCAAATGGTATGTGCCGCGGTAGGAATACAATTGATCGCAACCCAACCACCACTATTTATTTTATTCATTAATAGAAGGTCAACATAGTTTCCAAAATTATGCTGATCAGTAAAAGCCTGATCAAACCCTGGCACGTTTACAAAGCGATATAAGATTTCTGTCAGCAGCAGCAATCCAAAACTAAACAGAATCTGATTGGTGTATGACCAACGGAAAATCAGAAAAGCAACCAGTGTGGTAAATGATAATTGTGTGAGCACATCCCACAACTCAAATGATAGACCACTCGGGCGCACCGCATAGTCCAACACACCAAAGAAAAATAACCAACCAGAGCGTCTTAAGATTTTCAGAAACGATTCACTCCACTTCATACCATTTACTTGCTGGCGATGTAATGAATAAGCCATGGCTGTGCCGGCCATAAACATAAATCCAGGCTGAACGAGATCCCAAAAACGCAATCCGTTCCACTCATGATGAAAAAATTGTATAAATAAAAAATCAAAGCTTGTGTCTTTGGTTACTTCAAAGAGGTTATCATACAACCTCGTGCTTTCCAGCATGAGCAAAACCATGATAAGACCTCGCATGAAATCAAGTGAAAGAAGACGTTGATTGATGGTTTGATTTGTCATAGGATCTGATTGTATTAAAAGTTCTACGGTTGATTAGGTTGTCGTAACTTACCTTTTAAGATTAATGATAAATCGCAGAGGATACAAGTCTTTCAGTCTTAGCGAAACGTTTGCATTGATTATTGTGGATAAATAAGCTGTTTGTTAACATCGTACCCATTTTTAATTTGCCTATCTTAACATTTCTGTCTACCCAACTACTAAACAAAACAACACAGACTATGGTAAAATTTACAATGAAATTTGTGTGCACCTTTCTCTTCTTTTCATTCTCTTTTCTTGCCAACGCGCAGGAGAGAGAGGTTAAGGGAAAAGTCACAGATAATGAAACCAAAGAAAACCTCCCCGGTGTAAACATTATTGTGAAAGGAACAACTCAAGGAACAACAACCGATGCGAATGGCGAATTTAAACTTGCTGTTTCAGCAAATGCTACGCTCATCTTTAGTTTCATTGGTTATCAAACACAAGAAGTATCGGTTGGCAACCAGACTACACTAAACATTTCGCTCTTCATTGATGCCAAATCATTAGAGGAAGTAGTTGTGGTTGGATATGGTACACAACGTAAAGTTGATCTTACCGGTGCAGTGGGTTCTCTGCGCGCTTCCGATATTGATATCGGTTCAAAGCCCATTTCCAGTGCCGATCAGTTACTGGCAGGACGCGTTGCGGGTGTACAGATTACCAATCGAAGTGGTGATCCGGGAGCACCGATTGATGTTCGCATTCGTGGTGTAGGAACTGCCGGTGTCAATTCACCACTATGGGTAATTGATGGTGTGCCCATTGTACAAACAACGAACATGACAGTGAACACCTCTTCTACTACGGAATCAAATCCGCTGGCGGGCATTAACCCATCCGATATTGAATCCATTGATGTTTTGAAAGATGCTTCTGCTGCTGCCATCTATGGTGCGCGGGCTGCCAATGGTGTTATCATCGTAACCACTAAAAGGGGCAAAGATGGGAAGGCTCAACTCACCTATGATGGATTTGTAGGTGCGGGAACTGCCTGGAAAAAACTGGACGTTTTAAATACTCCTCAGTATATCGACATTCAAAATCAACTTGGTCGCAATTTCAGCCAATTCTCGGGACAGCCTGACGTAAACTGGCAGGATCAGGTGTTCAGAACGTCCAAAGTTCAAAACCATAACATCGGTATTAGCGGAGGAAATGCGACAGCAAATTATTTTGTAGGCGTTGGGTATATGGATCAAGAAGGTCTTGAGCTGGGTCAGAGTTTCAAACGCTTTTCAATTAAAGCCAACTCAGATATTAAGGTTGGAAAACGTATTAAAATCGGAGAGTCTATACTTTTGAGTTCTGCTGACCGGTTAATTCAGTCTGAAGAGGCTATCTACGCGGGAGCACGATCCGCAGCAAATCAACCCTTCTTTAAAATATATGATCCAAATGGACCAGGTGGATACGCTGCAGAGAACGTGGCTAACAGAGGCACCGGTGGCGGTAGCTCAAACTTTTTTATGCGCACCGATCCAAATTTTGTTTATACAACTCAACTTAACCGTAAAGTCCTGGCAAACGTATACGGTGAGCTCGAAATTATAGACGGACTCAAATACCGGATTTCGGGCGGTATTGATTACAATGTTGGGTCTGGTGATTATTTCGCAGGCGATGTTGGTTTCGATGGTTTTCCTAAATCATCTTTTCTGGTGCAGGAAAGGCCCATTGAATTAACTACCAATTTTAACCAGACACTTACGTATATAAAATCAATAGGCAAGCATAATTTTACCTTTCTGGCGGGGCATGAAGAGACCAATTTTGAGTTCGCCAAAATCAGGGTTCAGGGAAATAATCTATTCAATCCAGCCATAAAGTTTGCCTCAACGGGTACACAGGTGGGTGCTGCCAATGAAGCAGATCATTGGGCGTTGCGTGGTTTCTTAGGCCGGATTAACTATGCCTTTAATGACAAGTACTTATTTACGTTCAACGTTCGCAAAGACCTTTCTTCACGGTTTTCCGAAGAAAATCGTTCCCAGGTATTCCCGTCTTTTTCTGCAGGATGGCGCCTGAGTGAAGAATCTTTTTTTCCTAAAAACACTATTTTTGATGATGTGAAGATCAGGGCAGGATGGGGCCAGACAGGTAACCAGTTCACAGGAACCAATTTTGCTTTCGTTTCTACATTGCAACCTACTATCTTTTACGTAGTTGGAGGAGGATCACAAACTGTGGTAAGAGGCCCGGCTCCCATTAATTTTGTTAATCCAGACTTACGATGGGAAACCAATACCCAATTTGACATAGGAACTGATGTTAGCTTATTGGATGGAAAAGTGAATCTTACTTTTGATTACTATAATAAAATATCAAATGACATTCTTCTTGGACAACCTTTACCTTATACATCTGGGTTCTTTCTACCAACCGATGCCAACATTGGCCAAATGCTTAATCGAGGCATTGAGTTGTCTTTAAGCTACAACAACAAAGTAGGTAATCTGAAATATAGTGTGGGAGGAAACGTAACAACGGTTCACAATGAAGTGCTTGACCTTGGCAACATCACTGAAATTATTTCAGGTGTGGGAGGAGCATCCACACACCGCACCCGGGTAGGTGACCCAATTGGAAGCTTCTATGGATACCAGACCGATGGAATTTACCAGAATCAGGCAGAGGTAGATGCAGCTTTGCCGGATGCCAATTCTGCCAGCCGTGCTCCTGGCGATATAAGATTTAAAGACGTAAGTGGTCCAAATGGAGTTCCTGATGGTCTCATTGATGCAAATGATCGTACCAACCTGGGCAGCTACATTCCTAAATTTTATTATGGAATAAATGGATCCGCATCATATATGAATTTTGATCTTTCTCTATTACTACAAGGCGTGAGCGGACAGAAAGTGTATAACCAAAACCGTCAGTCCATGGAAGACTTAAGGGGTGCTCAGAATTTTTTGACTTCTACACTTGATCACTGGACTGTTTCAAACCCGAGTAATTCTATGCCTCGCTTAACTCAAAGTGATGACAATCAAAACAACCGCTATTCGGACCGTTGGATTGAGACCGCAAGTTTTATGCGAATTCGTAATATTCAGCTCGCTTATTCTATTCCTTCTGCTAAACTAGAAAGCTTGACTAAAGGTATGATCAACAGGTTCCGTATTTATGTTGCAGCACAAAACCTGTTTACCTTTACCAAGTACAAAGGCTTTGATCCGGAAGTAACGCGTGGCCAGAGTTACCAAAAAGGTGAAACTCCATTGGCGAATGGCCAAGATGGAGGTGCTGGTCCTCAACCGAGAATCATTCAATTCGGATGGCAGGTAACTTTTTAATCACACAACTATTTAACTATATAAATTATGAAAAAAATATTAGCCATAGTGGTTGTTTTACTGATCTTTAACTCATGTAACAATCTTGATCTGGTACCTTTAGATAAACTGCCTGCTGATCAGTATTACAAAACAGCGGCAGAATTTGATGGAGCTATATTCGCAGCTTATTCATCTATACAGGATTTCTGGGGCACCAGCACCGAAACACTTGGTGAGTTTGGTGAATACTGGAAGATTACCGATGTTGTTAATGATGACGTAAAAGCCGAGCCTAATTCAGCTGATTTTGAATCAAGAAATGCTGATAACCTCAATATCCGTTCTACTGACAAGCCATTTGGTGCCATCTATACACAGATCTATGAAGGCATCTATCGTTGCAATACTGTATTGGAATATCTTGCAAAAGAAAATGAGCTTACTGATGCTGAGAAGAAAATCTATGAAGGTGAAGCCAAATTCTTGCGTGCGTTCTTTCACTTTGAAGCAGTAAAACTTTGGGGAACGCCTCCCCTGGTAGTAGCCACTTTTAAAAGTTTAAAGGAGTTATCCCTTCCTAATTCGACTAAAGATGCATTGTACACACAAATCTTAGCGGATTTTACTGTTGCATTCGCCAACCTTCCGGCCGCCTGGGATGGAGGTAATACAGGCCGCGCAACAAAATGGGCAGCGAGAGCCTACACAGGTAAAGTGAATGTGTGGAAAAATGATATGACCGCAGCCATCACTGCTTTTGAAGATGTTATTGCCAACGGAGTTGGCCCTGCTGGAAAGTATGGCCTGATCGACACCAATAATCCGGCACAGGATCTTGAAGATGTTTTTGCCTTTGATAATGAAAACAATAAGGAATCCATTTTTGAGGTACAGTTTGGCGGCCCGCATTCTGATGATAATATCTGGGTGTTTGACGACACGCACTCTGAAAGTTTCAAAGCATCGCAAGGCACAGGCCGTTCCTGGTTTTGGGATGCTGGGAATTTTGAAGCGAGCGAGGGCGCTCCTGGAGGAAAACTTGGCTTCTTTACACCCACACAGGATCTGGTAAGCAAATTTGAAGCTGGTGATGCACGTCTTAGCTCATTCATTTATAAAGCTGGCGACACCTATTACGTTTGGAACAGTGGCGTTGTTGAAGTGCCGTTTGTTCCTGCCTGGTCTTCTACTGGTTATGTAGTGAAAAAATATGCTGGAAAACGAAACTCCGTTGGTGGTGATTTCTCTGGTAACAACCAGGGTAACTTTAACAATGAAAGAACCTTCCGGTATTCTGAATTGAAATTGCTTTACGCAGAAGCATTGCTTTCAAAAGGAAGAGCAGCAGAAGCAACAACTCAAATCAATGATATTCGTAATCGTGCAGGTTTAGCTAACCTGGCGGGTACAGCTACCCTCGCGCAATTGCAACAAGAAAAGCGAATAGAACTTTGCTTTGAAGCGCATCGCTGGTTTGATATCATTCGCTGGAACCTTGGCCCAACGATTTTTGGAGCTAAATGGAATAATAAATATTCAGTATTTCCTTACCCTCAAACTGAAATTGACCGCACTAAAGGTACTACAGGCGAAATCAAACAAAACACTGGATACTAGTCTGGTTCTTTTCTTACTTTGGCTTACAGGCAGCGAAGGGGCAAAACCTCTTCGCTGTTTTGATTTTTAGCTCAAATATTTTGGATGTTTTACATAGAAATAATTCTTTGATAACTAAATGGAAGATTCCTGTAGCTTGACCTCTTTACTAACTTTGATTTTATTCGTTACATGATCAACATTTCACTTAAGATAAAATATCCTTTCATTCTATTGCTGGTAATCCTTGCCTCTTGCACTGATCGCCCTGTTCAGATGTACGAAGCTTTATCTCCCGAACAAACGGGAATTTCATTTGCCAATAATCTCATTTACTCCGACTCACTGAGCGTATTGGATTTTGAATACCTGTTTAATGGTGGTGGTGTAGCCATTGGCGATATTAATAATGACGGACTGCAGGATATTTATTTTACAGGTAACATGACGTCTGGCAAATTATACCTGAACAAAGGCAACCTGCCTGCCGGACAGGCAGGTTGGAAGTTTGAGGACATTACTGAAAAGGCAGGCGTGACTACTTCGGTTTGGGAGAATGGTGTAGCCATGGTAGATATCAATCAGGATGGTTTTAAAGATATTTTTGTGGCTGTAGCCGGAACACGACATACACCCAAGGAAAAAAGACGCAATCTTCTCTTCATCAATAACGGCAACAACACCTTTACAGAATCTGCGGTACAGTACGGACTGGAAGGAACAGGTCATAATATTCAAA
>JANOUH010000343.1:0-3374 GCA_031416795.1 Cytophagales bacterium
CCCAGCAAGTCGCTGAAACGTTTACATTACCTTCTCAACTTTCCGTCATTCAACCGATTTCAGTTGCAACTTCATCTAAAACCCGTGTTATGAAAATCACCAGCATGATGAGTGGCATGAGCGGAAATATGGGAAGCAACATGACCAGTGGCATGCACACTATTAATGATAAGGTTTATGATCTTAATCGTATTGATGAACCTGTTCAGGCTGGGGCTACTGAGATATGGGAATTTGATAATTCCAATGGTGATGAAATTCATCCCATGCACATTCACGGGGTACAGTTTCAAGTAATTGATCGCACAGGGGGCAGAGGTTCCTTAATTGCTACCGAAAAGGGTTGGAAAGATACTATGCTGGTTATGCAAAGAGAAAAAGTGAAGGCGATTATTACGTTTCCGCAGGAAAAAGGAATATTTGTATTCCACTGCCATAATCTGGAGCACGAAGACGATGGCATGATGCTTAACTTTGAAATTGTTTAATGAATGAACCAGACAATGTATCGACAAGAACTACTGCATGAAATCATCAAAAAGTATAAGCAAGATCCTTCATCGGTCTATAATACCTGGTTTATAGGAAGTGAGGAACGTCTAAAAGCGTTTCGGGCAATAAGACGCGGTGTATTACAAGTGATTGAAGATATAAAAACCGAAAAATTCGGTAATGATTTTAAAGGTTCATCCCTTGAAGTTGTACTCACAGCCATCACAGAACAAAAACAAGTGTTTGAAGGAGCTGCGCATCCGTTTTATTGGAAGCCCAAAATGCGGATTCCTGATATCTATGAAAACCAATTTAACAAAAAGGCTTTTGGTCAATTTTTAGAAAACTGTTTTTATGCGACCAAAGAAGACCAACTCATTCGTGAGATCATCAAACTTGACGAATTGAGGATAAAAGGGTTAGGCCCTGCTGTGGCCAGTATCTTATATTTCTTGCATCCAACTATTCTACCTCCATTCAATACAGCCATTGTAAACGGATTCAACTACTTGTTTCGTGACAATAAAAAGCTTGGGAGTTGGCAGGAATACCTAAAGATGCGAGAAGTGATCTTGAAGACCAATGCTGACAACAAGGACCAACTATCTAACGACCTTGGGGCTGTCGCAGGTCTGCTTTTTGAAATTGGTTTGAAAAATATCATTATCGAAGGACAAGTAATTTCTGAAGAAGATAAGACAAAACTTTTAAAACAATACGATAGACGTCATAAAGAAGTATTGAGCGAAAAACATGAGGAGGATTTGCATACCGAAATGCAATATCACTTGCTAAAGATCGGAAAGGCATTGGGCTATGATCCGATTGCAGCCAGTAATGACCGAAGCAAGTGTTACGGAGAAATCAATTTTTCATTTATCAGCCTGAATAAGTTTCCAGAATTGACGGTGGACAATGATACGCTGGGCACCATTCAACTCATTGATATTATCTGGTTCGAAAAAAATAGTAATAAGGCCGTGTGCGCCTTTGAGGTTGAAAAAAGTACATCCATCTACTCAGGCATACTAAGGTTAAGTGATCTGGCATTGTCATTTGCAGATCATAATACTTCCCTTTTTATCATCATACCAAATAATCGTGAGAGGGATGTAGTACTGCAACTCAGTCGACCTTCCATCCGAAACAGCAACGTAAAGATTAAATACATTCTATTCTCAGACTTACGTGAGCATTGCGATGCACTTTGCAAATTTGGAGATAGTCATAAAATCTTAGAGAAAATTGCCAAAACTATTAATTAATAAATTTTAACAGCCAACCAATAGTACCATTAGGAGAGATTGAATATTAATACCTTTTCAAATTAAGTGATGGCGCTGACAACGAGAGCAAATATCCGAATCAAACATCATACAGTGTTAACAGTAATAACTGCTTTGCTCCTGTGGGCGATTTATGCACTTGTACCTGGAGATGATAAAAAATATTTGTGGAGTATGGCTACTGCATACACCAGCATAATTCTGTTGGGCGTTACGTTAATCCTTGGGCCACTCAATGTGATGAAGAATAAAAACAATCCAGTCTCCTCTGATTTAAGAAGAGACATTGGCATCTGGTGTGGCCTTACTGGAATAGTCCATGTTATAGTTGGTATTCAGGTACACATGGGAAATATCTGGCTTTACTTCTTTAAGGCGGTGGAAGGTGACGAAAGCTTTCAATTTCGTGATGATTTGTTTGGAGCTGCCAATTATACCGGACTCATCGCGGGTGGAATCCTTTTGATGCTGTTACTCATATCAAATGACATATCGATGAAAATGCTGAGACCAGGAAAATGGAAAAGGCTTCAACAATTCAGTTATTTGTTTTTCGTCCTTACACTTGTCCACAGCATCATGTACCAGGTTATTGAAAAAAGAATGCTGGCAATTATTATCTGTTTTGCCTGCCTGATGATAGTTCCTCTGATTATGCAGTTTAAAGGTTTTTTATCGATCAATCGTAAAGCAACCCAACATAAATAAATCATTATTATGGAACCTATGCACAAACATCAACAATACACCTGCCCAATGCATCCAGAGGTGATCAAAGATGCACCAGGCAAATGCCCTAAGTGCGGAATGGAGTTGGTTCCTCTGACAACATCTGTCGATCCACATGCCGGACACAAACATGAACAAGTGCAGCATGCAGATCAACACATGGAAGGTATGCAAGATCATGGAGATGAACACTCCGGACACGGTGGAGGCCACACGCACCATGCGGGCATAATTGAAGACTTTAAGAAACGGTTTTACTTGGTACTGGCACTTACCATTCCTATCATGGCGTTGTCACCCATGATCCAGCATTGGCTAAATGTACATTGGGCATTTACAGGCTCATCGTATGTCCTTATGCTTTTATCAACGGTAGTTTATTTCTACGGAGGCTGGCCCTTCCTGGTTGGCTTGAAGGATGAGATTAAGAATAAATCGCTGGGCATGATGACACTTGTTGCTGTAGCGATCACAGTGGCGTATGTATATAGTGTTGCCATTGTGTTTGGATTAACCGGAATGGACTTCTTCTGGGAACTCGCTACGCTAATCCTGATCATGTTACTTGGTCACTGGATCGAAATGAAATCCATTATGAGTGCATCGCGTGAATTGGAATTGCTTGTTCAACTCATGCCTACGGAAGCTCACTTAGTTCAAGGTGATAAAATCACAGACGTCAAGACAGAAGAGTTGAAAGTTGGTGAAATCATCCTGATCAAGCCGGGTGAGAAGATTGCCGCAGACGGAATCATTTCAGATGGAAGTAGTTACCTGAATGAATCCATGCTCACAGGCGAATCACAACCTGTAGAAAAATCGAAAGGAGAAAAAGTAATAGCAGGCTCCATCAATGGAAACGGATCG
>JANOUH010000344.1:0-4624 GCA_031416795.1 Cytophagales bacterium
CAGGGATTGTATCTCGCCCTGAATCTTAGTACGCTCTTCCGATTTCTGCTTGATGTATACCTTGCGCTGCTCTATGGTCATGGTACGCATTTCTGTGGGAAGGTCATCTGTCTTGGTTTCCGCAATTACTTTTTCATTGTCTTTTGCTGCATCCACCAGATCCCAACTGGAGTTCTTGTAGGCGTGTGAACTCTTGCAAAAGCTGCGCTCCGCTATATTGGCCAATCCATAACTCGCTGCATTTTTATCTTGTACAATTTGTTGCTCCTTTCTATCCTCACCTGACGCTCCGTAGTAAACATAGGTCGCGTTAAGTTTGTCGTTCAAAGCAGCAATCTGATTATCGTATGGTGTTGGCACATAGATAGTCTTGCTGTTTTGTTCGATGCTCATAAATGTTCCGCCTGTTAAGTCCGCACCCCGTTTCCAGCTCAGAGCGATACCTTCATTAACATCACCGCAGTAAATGGTATTCACCACAACTTCCTTTTCCTTTGCCACACCACAGGCTAGCTCGTAGGACACACTTCCCAGCGTAAAGGGTTCGTTGCCTGCAATGAAAATCATTTTCAAATCAGCAGGGGAGGCAGACCACGCTAATTGATTCAGGGCAGATTTAATCACCTGTCCACAAAATTCATTGCCGCCATTGGTGGTTAGTGAAAATAGCTTCTCTGAAATAACATCAAGGTCTTCCGTTAAAGGACTCACCTGGCGGATGTAGCCTTCCTCAGCTGAAAGGCCGTCATTGCCATATTCATACAGCGCAATCTTAATATTGGGCTGCTTGCCATCTCCGCTTTTGGCTGCGGCCACTTCATTTACAATTTTCCACAACTGCGATTTCGCCTGATCGATCAGACCATCCATACTATTGCTCGTATCAAGCAAAAGCGCGATCATGATCGTTTGATCTTTTGCAGGAGCAACAACATTGACTTTGTCTGTTGTGAAGCTCATGAACAGGAATGCCACCAGCAATGCAAGGTGCCTGGAAAGGATGCGGTAATGACGGAGTAGTTTCATAATTGTATGTGTTTGTTTGGCTACTTTGGAATTGTGTAACCAAACATACGTACCAATAGCCGGGGCAGTAGTAAACGGCTTGTAAAAAGAATGTAAATGCATGTAAATTTTTTCCATACTGCGTTCAGTCTGCAGGCAGGCGATGTCTGGAAAATTTTCATAAGCAAAATTGTTTTAACTTCACATGTTCCCGCGCGAACGTACTGCTGGTGCAGTAATAAAAGCTGCCAGCCTTTGTTCTGTACGGGCGGGCAAACGTGCGCAACCGTGTTGCCTTTCATAGTAAATGAATTTTTAAAAGAAATGTAAATGCGTATAAATTCTGCTTCTACCAACTTTTTTACTAACCGGTTGGTGGTGGGTTCTGGCATCCCGATAGCTATCGGGATCGTTATGCTTGTCATTTTTTTGATCACCTCGTCTTTCACAGAACTTTCAGACAGCGACCTTCGGGCGAAGCAAGTGAACCTCATTATCCGTCAGATTGGTCATCGGTTGCTGCTGCAGGCGGGTGACTCAACCTCACGTGTATTGCCTGTTACCAAAATTAATGATGGAACGTTTCTGCTCACGTTCGAAAATGAATTCGTTTTTAACCACGACTCGCTCATGGTGCTGTCACGGGGCTTGCTTCCCAAAGCACAGT
The DNA here is from genome assembly GCA_031416795.1 of Cytophagales bacterium. Classification (GTDB taxonomy): domain Bacteria; phylum Bacteroidota; class Bacteroidia; order Cytophagales; family Cyclobacteriaceae; genus ELB16-189. The sequence continues at coordinate 1,673 of JANOUH010000344.1, forward strand.
TCCCTTCCGGTTACACCGTAACAGTACATGAATGCAAGAAAGCCGGCATCGTCTATGGTTTCCAGGTAAATAATACCTCACCAGACATCCTGGCTTGCAACGGCAGAAGTCAGCCTTCAGGTTGTTACTCAATCGAATTTGCCTTTCCGGATTTTTTTGAGAACGTAGCACAGGAGAAATCTGACATCGACCAGCGGACTGAATCCGTTAAAGTTGATCCACAGGAAGCCAATTCCATCCCCCCGATGGCTATCGGGGCTATCGGGACTGAAGAATTCAAAGCGAAAGCCTACGACAATGACATCGAGCGGACTGAAGAACTCAAATCAGTTAACGTTGATTCTCAGGAAGCCAATCCAATCCCCCCGATGGCTATCGGGGCTATTGGGACTGAAGAATTCAAAGCGACAATCTTCGACTATCCATTAATCAATCTGGTTAATAGTGGTATGCTGGTGTTGCTGGGTGTTGGTGTTACCTTGTTGATTGGACGTTTTGGAAAAGGTTTAGTACCGGTGCCTGTGCAGAATCAAAACCACGCTATCATAACAGAGTCCGTTCCGGAATTGGCTGCGCTGGGAAAATTTCTATTTGATGTGAAGGGTCAGCGTTTGCTATTGGAGAGTGAGGTGATTAGTCTCACAGACAAAGAATGCAAGATTCTCGAATTGCTCAACAAAAGTTTCGGTGAACTGATTCCCCGCGAAACGCTGATGCAAAAAATCTGGCTCAATGAAGGGGTCATCACCGGTCGCAGCCTGGATATGTTTGTATCGAAACTTCGAAAGAAATTAAGCCGAGATCCTGAACTGAGAATAGCGAATGTTCATGGGAAGGGGTATAAACTGGAGATACCTGGAATAGAGACTTTATAAAATCGCAAGCGCCTTTTGCCTACCGAAACTGTATATTTTCAGAATCATCAACAACATGGAGTCAAATGAAATTATAAGAGAACAAATTTTTGAGATCATAAAAAACCAGATCGAATCAAATACACCCCCAGAGACAAAACAGACCTTAAAAAGACTGATTGACTCAGGGTACGGTGATCAGGATGCAAGAATGTTAATAGGCCAATGCGTGGCGGTTGAATTATTTAGTGTTCTCAAACTTCAAAAGCCTTTCAACAATGACCGGTATGTTTCAAATCTGAAAAAATTACCCGAAGAGCCTTTCGATGATTAAGATTAAGAATAGGATAAAGGGCTGGTAACGAATTCCTCTGCCCCACTATCAACACACATTGTCACGCCACGCGCTCCTAATCCACACCAAAATTTTTACTTCATCTCAGAGCTTCAATACTTCAATCCGACTACCTTCTCAGCGGAGTCTCCGCTTCGGGACTCCGCGTCATCAGTAAATCAATTTAACTCATTCGCCAACCCCGTTAAATCAATATCTTCCGATCAAATTTTATTTTCCACTCTGCGCGGAGAGTTCCCGAGTCGGAGACTCATATGGAAAAGGGCCCACCGTTAGGTCCATGATTTCGTACGGATGACGATGCGCGTTAATTAGCGGACTACCTTCTCAGCGGAGTCTCCGCCTCGGGACTCCGCGTCCCGCGTCAACAGTAAACAAATCGGGAATGTGTCTCCTACACCTCTCAAAACAACTTCAGCTGATCTGTTTCTTGTTCCGGCTTTGCCATCACCACACCTTCAAAGTTGGAAAGGCCCACACCCAGCAAGCGTATTTTCTTTTCAGCAAGGTCGGTGGATGCCAGTAATTGTTTGGCGGTTTCTGTTAGTGCTTCCACATTCGGCACGGCTTGCGCAAACGACTGACTTCTTGTAATCTGTTTGAAATCGTGGTACTTGATTTTAATCGTAACCGTTCTCCCCTTCAGCGATAACCGTTGGAGCCGGTTAAACACCTGTTCCGAAATGGCTTCCAATGCTTCATTCATTTCTTCCTGCTTGATGAGGTCGTGCGCGAATGTGTCTTCGGCACTTACGGATTTTGTTTCGCGATCGGGTTGTACAGGGCGGTCATCGATGCCGCGCACGATCTTAAAGAAAAACTGACCGGGCTTTCCGAAATGTTTCACGAGCTGCTGTTCAGATAATTTTTTCAAATCGGCACCGGTATGTAGACCCATCGCTTTCATTTTCTCAGCCGTTACTATGCCTACACCGAAAAACTTTTCTAGCGGAAGTTTTGCCATGAACGATTCGATCTGTGAGGGTCCGATGAAGGTTTGCCCATTCGGCTTCTTCAGGTCGGTGGCGATTTTGGCAACAAACTTATTAATGGAGATACCGGCCGATGCCGTGAGTTGCAGCTCGGTATGGATGGCCTGCCGGATGCGTGTGGCGATTTCAATGGCCGAACCAATACCTTGCTTATCTTCGGTAACATCGAGAAAAGCTTCATCCAGTGACAGCGGTTCAATGAGGTCGGTGTACCGTTTAAAAATTTCGCGTATGCGGCCCGACACTTCCTTGTAGGCACTGAACCGTGGATAGATAAAAATTACCTCGGGACATAGCTGCACTGCTTTTTTCGATGGCATGGCCGAGTGTATGCCATACTTCCGCGCTTCATAGCTTGCCGCGGCTACTACCCCACCTCTTCCGTGCGGGGAGCCACCCACGACCACAGGTTTGCCTAGGTAATCGGGGTTATCACGCTGCTCCACCGAGGCATAAAAGGCATCCATATCAATGTGAATGATTTTGCGAATGGGTGCTGTTGTTTTCAACTGATAAAGAATCACGGTGTGTCGTAGAATGGATGATTAGAAGAACACGTGTATCGTTATTATGCGTAAAGGTCGTTTCTGTATTATCTCCACTTGATCCCAGGCTTTTCGCAGATCTCGAAAGAATGAGGCCAACGTTACTCCACCCCTACCATATCCGACTTTTGAAATTCAATCTCCTGCCCAGCCGTGGAAGAATAGTCTCTCATTACTCTAAGGTCTCCTGCTTTTTGATCTCCTGG
>JANOUH010000345.1:0-1995 GCA_031416795.1 Cytophagales bacterium
GGAATTGATAGCCTTTTCTGAAAAGACGGGCATACCGGTGGCGAGTACATTGTTGGGCCTGGGGGCTTTCCCTACCAATCATCCAAACTATGTGGGCTATTTGGGAATGCATGGTAACTACGGACCAAATGTAAACACCAATCAATGTGATGTATTGATTGCTGTGGGAATGCGTTTTGATGATCGCGTAACGGGCAACGTAAGCAAGTATGCGAAGCAAGCGAAGGTGATCCATATTGAAATTGATAAAGCCGAGATCAACAAAATTATAAAAGCAGATGTCGCTGTTCATGCCGATGCGAAGGAAGCATTGAGCTCATTGATTAATCTTGTTCAGCCCAATAATCATTCGGAATGGATGGAAAGTTTCCGTGCTTTAAATAGAGAAGAACACGACAAAGTAGTTCATCATGAGTTTAACTCAACGGGCGAAATAAAGATGGCGGAAGTGATCAATCATCTTTCTAATCAAACGAATGGAGAATCAATCTTAGTAACAGATGTGGGACAGCATCAGATGATCGCATCGCGTTACTATCAGTTTAAAAATCCGCGCACGAATGTTACTTCAGGCGGTGCTGGCACAATGGGCTTTGCATTACCAGCGGCTATGGGAGCAAAGCTCGCGATACCAACTCAACAGGTAGTGGCAGTAATTGGTGATGGCGGTTTTCAAATGACGGTACAGGAGTTAGGCACGATCATGCAGTATAAAATTCCAGTAAAGATTTTGGTGCTGAATAATAACTTTTTAGGAATGGTGCGCCAGTGGCAGCAACTATTTCACGGCAAGCGTTATTCGTTTACTGAAATGGTGAATCCGAATTTTGTAAAGCTGGCAGAAGCGTATTCCATTCCCGCAAGGAAAGTGGAGAAGCGTGAAGATTTGCAGGATGCTTTGAAAGAGATGTTGCAGGCAGAGACACCTTACTTTTTGGAAGTAGTGGTGGGAAAAGAAGACAACGTGTTTCCGATGGTGCCAGCTGGAGCTGGTGTGGCCGATGTGTTACTGGAAGCGCCAACTCATAAATAATTAAAAATCCTTACTGCATGACGATAAAACAGGATTATACATTAGAGCTTACCGCAGATAATAATTTTTCTGTATTGAACAGGATCATTAATATTCTGAATCGTAGGCGCGTGCGCATCAAAAAGTTGATGGCACATGAAAACGAAAATGATTTTCGCAGAGGCGGTGTGATCATGTTATTGTTCACAACACCTGACCTGATTGAAAAAGTAACCGTGCAACTTGAAAAACTGATTGAAGTGGACAGTGTTAAAGTATATCAAGGCAGCAGCGAATACTTCGAGCTCAGCGAAAAAATTGTGGACGTAGATTAAATTGTAAACACGAACAACCAAGAACTAATAACGATTATAAAACAAACAACTAATAACCAAATAACATGGCAAAGATCAATTTCGGAGGAGTATGGGAAGAGGTGGTAACACGCGAAGAATTCCCGATGGAGAAAGCATTAGAGGTGTTGAAGAATGAAACAATAGCAATTATCGGATATGGTGTGCAAGGTCCCGCACAGGCATTGAACTTGCGCGACAACGGATTCAAAGTAATCGTTGGTCAGCGCAAAGGATCAAAGACGTGGGACAAAGCCGTTGAGCACGGATGGGTTCCTGGCGAAACTTTATTTGACATCGAAGAGGCTGCTAAGCGTGGAACCATCCTCGAGTACCTTCTTTCTGATGCAGGTCAGATAACTTTGTGGCCAACCATCAAGCCATTTCTTACTGCTGGTAAGACATTATATTTCTCTCACGGCTTCGGTATCACGTTCAAAGAGCAAACTGGAATTATTACTCCTGCTGATATCGATGTAGTGCTTGCAGCTCCTAAAGGTTCTGGAACTTCCGTGCGCAGATTGTTCTTGCAAGGAAAAGGGATCAACTCAAGCTACGCAGTTTTTCAGGATGCAACAGGTAAAGCAACCGAGAAAGCCATTGCGCTTGGTATTGGTGTTGGTTCAGGAT
>JANOUH010000346.1:0-11278 GCA_031416795.1 Cytophagales bacterium
CTTTCAATAAGGTTAATTTTCTGATTAAGATTTAATGACATCTGGGATAAACACATCCCTCCGTTATCACTCACTTTTATTTCAAGGCTGTACTTTTTGCCGCCTGGCATAACCTGGCACCCTTAATTCTACTTTGTTAATTTCGAAAGCATAGCCCTGAGCGGGTGAGATATGATTACGCCCTTTCAGGGCTTTGATTTGAGTAGCCGCTACCTAACGCAGGGCTGCACCCTGCGTTAGGTGAACCCGCCCTTTCAGGGCTTTAAAGTAAGTTAACAAAGTAGAATTAACTCATATCCGAAAATAATCTGGCATAAACCCATCCTCCATTTTCACCCACTTTTATTTCAAGGTTGGTACTTTTTGCCGCCTGGCATAACCTGGCAAGGCAGGCAACAGCCCAGATCCGGCAATCTTCTACTTTGTTAATTTCGAAAGCATAGCCCTGAAAGGGCGGCATTTAATAAGGCAGGGCGAAGCCCTGTCTGGTTGAAGCATAAATAGAAGGATAGCCCTGAAAGGGCGAGATATGATTACGCCCTCTCAGGGCTTTGATTTTGAGCAGCCGCTACCCAACGCAGGGCTGCACCCTGCGTTAGGTGAACCCGCCCTTTCAGGGCTTTAAAATAAGTTAACAAAGTAGAATTAACTCGTATCCGAAAATCTTGTGAAGTCATCTCGCTGGCGGATTTTGTCAAATTATCAGGCTGCTTTTGAAGAAATGTGTAAAAAAGTGGGATAAAGTGGTTGAAAGTGGTTGAAAGTTACTTATGTTTGCTTAGGAGAACCTGCCTGACGGCAGGCAGGAAAGACAACCACTACAAGTCATGACTTTCTTCACCAGTGAATATGTATGCAAGCTTGATGCGAAGGGCAGATTAGTTCTGCCTGCGCGGATCAAAGCTCAATTGCCCGAACCGGAAGGTGGCGTGCAGGAGCTTGTGATCAGGCGCGGCTTTGAGCAATGCCTTATTATTTACCCCATGGTGGAGTTTAAAAAGGTCTTCTCAAAAATTTCAGGTCTCAACGAGTTTAGCGAAGAGAACCGCAAAATACAGCGGAACATCTTGTCAGGAGTGATTACGGTAGAGTTGGATAGCAACGGCCGTATGTTAATTCCGAAAAACTTGCTTGCCCACGCACATGTCGACAAAGACGTGATGCTGGTGGGCACAGGAAGTAAAGTTGAAATCTGGAATCCTACGATCTATGAGAAGCACCTGATCCAGGACCCAAGTGAATTGTCCAAGCTGGCAGAAAAGTATCTGAACGAGTAGTTGAGGATGGAAGCCTTGAGCTGCGAGCTATGAGCCGTGAGTTTTGAGGTGTGAGATTCGATGAAGTTTAGTCTGGAGCGATGAAGAATTTTAAGAAGCTTAAGATATGGCAAAAAGGTATGGACCTGATGATTTTGGTTTACAAGTTAGCAGATCAGTTGCCAAAAGAGGAGCGATACTCATTACGAAGTCAAATGACTAACGCAGTGATTTCGATTCCATCCAATATTGCCGAGGGTAGTTCAAGAAATAGTCAGAAGGATTATGTAAGGTTTTTGGAATATTCACTTGGATCAACCTATGAACTTGAGACGCAAGTTACAGCAGTTGATATGTTAAACTATGGTGAGAAGGAATTGCGGGAGTTAATCTTAGCAGGTATTGATGAAGAACAGAAGATGCTCCAAAGTTTCATTAAAACCGTTGGGGAATCATGACTGGTAGCGCTGCATTACCTCGAAGCTCGCAACTCAAAACTCGCAGCTGATGTATCACAACCCCGTCATGTTAACCGAATGCATCGAAGGACTTCAGATAAATGCTGATGGCATTTATGTAGATGTAACGTTTGGTGGAGGTGGTCATAGCATGGTGATTCTCGAAAACCTGAGAGAAGGCAGATTGATTGCTTTTGATCAGGATGAAGACGCCAAGCGGCAGGCGGATAATATACAGAGTCGTTCTTTTACATTTTGTCAGGCGAACTTCAGATTCATGAAACAGTATCTGAAGTTGAACGGAGTAGCACAAGTTGACGGCATACTGGCCGACCTTGGAATTTCATCGCACCAGATTGATTCACCCGAGCGTGGTTTTTCAACCCGCTTCGAAGGACCACTGGACATGCGCATGGATCAAAAGGGAAAACTCACCGCAGCTAAAATTCTGAATGAGTATCCGGAAGCGGAGCTCCATAAAATTTTTGGCATGTATGGTGAATTGAAAAATGCACGCACCGCTGCCAAAGCAGTGATTGCAGCCAGAACGATAAAACCATTGGTGAGCACGCTGGATTTGAAAGCGGCCATGCAACAGAACACTCCTCGTGGAAAGGAGAATAAATATTTCGCCCAGGTGTTTCAGGCGCTTCGCATCGAAGTAAATCAAGAGATGAAAGCGCTGGAAGATTTTTTGCACCAATGTGGCGAAGTCATGAAACCGGGTGGAAGATTGGTAGTGATGAGCTACCACTCGCTGGAGGACAGAATGGTGAAGAACTATATCAACACCGGAAAGGTGTTTGGGGAACTGGAAAAAGATTTTTTCGGAAACCCGCTCAAACCCTTTCAGGCAGTAAACCGAAAGCCAGTCGAGGCAACGGAAGAAGAAGTAAATGAGAATAAAAGAGCCCGAAGCGCTAAGCTGAGGGTGGCAGAGAGAATTTAAATAAGCTGCGAGCTATGAGCGGTGAGTTTCGAGTAATGACTCGCAGCTCACAGCTCGGAACTCGAAACTAAACCATGGGAGAAAACAAATTCAGAATAGAACCTCAACCGCATCGCGGCAACGAAGCACGGGTGAAACCTAAGGCTCTGGGCGCATCAGGCACGAGTATCTTTTCTGGTCTTGAAAAGAAGTTGAAACTCGAGACGTATTTTGAAGAAGGCTTTCCGGTTAAGTATCTGCCCAAAATTTTGTTTGCCGTGTTTTTGAGTTTGATCTACATCAGCAACACGCATTATGCTGAGAAGACAACAAGACAAATTAGTAAAGCACAGAGTGAAGTAGAAGACTTGCGTGCCGATTATACCACCTTGAAAGCCGATGTGATGTTTGCCAGCAAACAGAGTGAAGTTGCGAGAAGAGTAAAAGAAGCAGGATTAAAGGAAAGTTCGAAGCCACCATTTAAAATCGTTGTAGCGAAAGGTGAATATTAAGAAGTCCATATTAATAAGAGTACGCATCGCATTTTTATGTGTAGTGGTGTTTGCACTCTGCGTGGGCGCTAAGATTGGTCACATCCAGTTTATTGAGGGTGACGAGTGGAGGAAGATGAGTGAGGAGATCAATTTTGACTACAAGAAAGTAAAAGCAACGCGAGGAAACATTTATTCTGACAATGGAAGCTTATTGGCAACCAGTCTTCCTTTTTATAAAGTAGCGATTGATCCAACGCTATCTAAAGACGAAATCTTCAAGAATGGAATTGATTCATTGGCGATGATGCTGTCTCGTTATTATAAAGATCGCTCAACAACGGATTACAAGCAGATGTTGAAAGATGCCCGTGCAACAGGTAAGCAATACGTTGTTATTAATCGCAAACAGATCAACTATCAGGCTAAGAAAGACATGACCACGTGGCCCATCTTCCGCGAAGGCCGATACAAAGGTGGCGTCATCTTCGAAAAGATTGATGTGCGCTATCGCCCTTTCTCAAAGCTGAGTCGCAGAACGATTGGCTTTGTAAATGAAGAAGGTAAAGGTGTAGGCCTTGAGTATAGTTTCGATAACGTGTTGGGCGGACAAGATGGTGAAGCATTGTTTCAGAAAATTGCAGGAGGTATCTGGAAACCTATTTTCGATGCGGATAACATCAAAGCGATTGATGGACTTGATATCCAAACCACACTGGATATCAATCTTCAGGATGTAGCGGAGACTTCGCTCTATCGCGCCATGAAATCACACAATGCAGATGAAGGCACCGTGATCGTGATGGAAGTGAAGACCGGTCATATCAAAGCGATTTCAAATCTCAGCAGAGAAAGTAATGGTGAATATGCTGAGAAATTCAATCATGCTGTTGGTGGTTCGATTGAGCCTGGTTCAACGTTCAAGTTGGTGACCATGATGGCTTTGTTAGAAGATACGAATATTAATTTGAACGATACGATCAACACAGGAAATGGCGAATACACTTTTTATAAACGCAAAGTAAGAGATCACCACGAAGGCGGCTATGGAAAGATCACCATTCAGCAATCCTTTGAGTTATCATCTAACGTAGCGATGGCCAAACTGACGGATAAACATTTTGGAACCAAGCCTTCCAAGTTTTTAGAACATGTGGATCGCCTCTATCTTTCCAAACCATTAGGCTTGCAAATCACAGGTGAGTCATATCCAAAAATTACAAGACCAACTGACAAAGACTGGAGTGGCATTACACTTCCGTGGATGGCCTATGGCTATGGATTTGAAATTTCTCCTTTGCATACCCTGGCCTTATATAATGCGGTGGCCAATGATGGAAAAATGATCAAACCTATTTTCGTAACATCAGTGAGCAGAGCCGATCAGGTAAAAAAAGAATATGAAACCGAAGTGTTGGTAAGCAAGATCTGTTCAAATAAAACATTGAACCAACTCAAACTTCTTTTGGAAGGAGTGGTTGAAAAAGGTACTGCGAAAAATCTGAAGCACGCGGATTATCGCATTGCCGGTAAAACAGGCACTGCACAGATTTTAGAGAACGGCCGCTATGAAAAACGATACATCACTTCGTTTGTAGGTTATTTCCCAGCACATGCACCCAAGTACACTGCGATTGTTTTGGTGAAAAATCCACGAGGTGTATATCAATACGGAAACAACGTGGCAGGTCCGGTATTCAAGGATATTGCTGATAACATTTACTCACGCGACATCAATCTTCATTTTGCTATGGAGAAAAAAGCAACTACCGAACCGGGTGTGTTGCCTGTCATCCGTGCCGGTAAGCAAGATGAGTTGACTATGTTAACCAATGAATTGGGTGTTTCAAGTCATTCCGTTACTGAAGAAGAGTGGATTAAGTCTGCGAAGAATGGCAACTCAGTAGTGTGGAAGAAAAATGCAGTGATTAAAGATCATGTTCCGGATGTGACTGGAATGACTTTCCGCGATGCGATCTATTTATTGGAGAAAACCGGATTAAGAGTGGGCTATGAGGGTAAAGGAAGGGTTGCATCACAATCTATTTCACCAGGAACAAAAATTTCTAAGGGTTCAAGAATCTATTTGAGATTAACGAATGGCTGAGTTAAAGGACATCCTATATAAGGTGCACATCACTTCTACTTCAGGCGATATGAACATAGAAGTGAAAGGCATTTGCTTTGACTCACGCAAAGTGCAACCCGGGTTTTTGTTTGTTGCGGTTAAAGGAACACAATCGGATGGTCATGCTTTCATTGAGAAAGCGGTAGCGCTTGGTGCAATCGGCATTGTTGCAGAAAAATTACTAGAAGCAATTTCTGATACAATTACTTATGTAACGGTTAAAGACAGCGCAAAGGCTCTTGGAATCATGGCATCCAATTTTTATGGAAACCCTTCTGCTAAGTTAAAACTGATTGGAGTAACCGGAACGAACGGAAAGACAACGGTGGCAACTCTTCTATTCCAGTTATTTACATCGTTGGGTTACCGATGCGGAATGTTATCCACAGTTGTGAATAACATTGTGGATAAACTAATTCCATCAACGCACACTACGCCTGATCCCATTCAGATCAACGAATTGTTAGTGCAAATGCTGAATGAGAAATGCACGCATTGTTTTATGGAAGTGAGTTCACATGCGGTAGCACAAGGTAGGGTGGAAGGACTACACTTCATCGGTGGTTTATTTACAAATATCACCCATGATCATCTCGATTATCATCACACGTTTGAAAGTTACATTCGCGCTAAGAAAGGATTCTTTGATGGATTGTCATCCGATGCTTTTGCATTAGTCAATATTGATGATAAACGTGGCATGGTCATGTTGCAAAACTGCAAAGCCAAAAAACAAACCTATGGCCTGAAGAAGATGGCCGACTTCAAAGCTAAGATCATTACGAATTCTATTGAGGGACTTGAACTGGAAATTGGTGAGCGCAATGTATGGTTTAGATTGATTGGGGATTTCAATGCTTATAATTTGTTAACCGTATATGGAGCCGCCTGTTTGTTAGGTGAAGATCCTGAGATGGTATTGATGAAATTATCGGCATTGACGGGAGCTTCCGGACGTTTTGAGTTGATTATGCCGGGATCAAAATTCACCGCCATTGTTGATTATGCCCACACTCCAGATGCAGTAAAAAATGTATTGGAAACGATTGAACATTTCAGATCGGGTAATGAACAGGTGATAACGGTGTTAGGATGTGGCGGAGATCGTGATCGCACAAAACGTCCATTGATGGCAGCGATTGCATGTAAGTACTCCAGCAAAGTGATTTTTACTTCCGATAATCCACGCAGTGAAGATCCGATGGAGATTATCAAAGAAATGCAAACCGGAGTAGGACCAACCGATGCCAAGAAAACATTGATTATGGTGGATCGTGAGGAGGCGATTAAAACCGCTTGCATGCTGGCTAAAGAAAAAGATATCATTCTCGTTGCCGGCAAGGGCCATGAGAATTATCAGGAGATAAAAGGAGTGAAGCATCCTTTTGATGATAAAGAAGTATTGTCAAGAATGTTAAAAATGTTTGCGAGCTAATGCTGTATTATTTTTTCGACTATATCGAGAAGAACTTTAATTTTCCTGGAGCAGGATTGTTTCAATACATCTCGTTCCGTGCGGGGGCAGCAGCGTTGTTGTCGCTGATCATCACCATTACATTTGGCGAACGACTTATTAATTATCTGCGCAAGAAACAAGTTGGTGAAGACATTCGTGACTTAGGATTAGAAGGTCAGCTTCAAAAGAAGGGAACCCCAACGATGGGAGGCTTGATCATTATCGCAGCCATTTTAATTCCTACGGTGTTAATGGCAAAATTGGATAATGTGTATGTGATTTTATTAATCGCAACAACATTATGGTTGGGAATCATCGGCTTCATTGATGATTATATCAAAGTATTCAAAAAGAATAAGGAAGGATTAGCGGGTCGATTCAAGATTGTTGGTCAGGTGACCATTGGTATAATCGTTGGACTCACGTTGTATTTTAACGAACAGGTTGTAGTGCGTGAAGTAAAGCCAGCCACCGTAGCCAGTATTCAGACTTTTCAGACTGAACCGGGAGTAAGGATGGAGTATAAGGATACAAAATCTACCAAGACCACAGTTCCTTTTGTCAAGAATAATGAGTTTGACTATAGCGATTTATTTCCATGGATAGATAAGAATTACACATGGATCATATTTACACTGGTTGTTATTCTGATCATCACGGCTGTTTCAAATGGAGCTAACATTACCGATGGCATTGATGGTTTAGCGGCAGGCACATCAGCCATCATCGGATTGACATTAGCCATCTTTGCTTACCTCTCCGGTCGTGTCGATTTTAGTTCTTACCTGAACATCATGTACATCCCTAACCTGGGAGAACTGGTAATTTTTTGTACTGCGTTCGTAGGGGCATGTCTTGGATTCCTATGGTACAACTCTTATCCGGCACAAGTGTTCATGGGTGATACAGGAAGTTTATCATTAGGAGGAATCATTGCGGTGTTGGCATTGGCTGTGCGTAAAGAATTAATGATCCCATTGCTTTGCGGAATTTTCCTGATTGAAAGCATGTCGGTGATTTTGCAGGTTTCTTATTTTAAATACACGAAGAAGAAATATGGTGAGGGAAGAAGGATATTTTTAATGTCGCCTCTGCATCACCACTATCAAAAGAAAAAAATTCATGAATCTAAAATCGTAACCCGGTTTTGGATCGTTGGAATACTGTTAGCAATTCTATCACTGGCGATGTTAAAATTACGATGAGTAAACGCGTTGTCATATTGGGTGCAGGCGAAAGCGGAACGGGAGCAGCCATCCTCGCGAAAGTGAAGGGGTATGATGTTTTTGTTTCTGATCAGAGTGCAATCAAAGAGCAATATAAGTCTGAATTGAATTCACATGCGATCGCTTTTGAAGAAGGAGTGCATACCGAAGATAAAATCACGAGTGCTTCTCTTATTATAAAAAGCCCCGGCATTCCTGATAAAGCGGAGATTATTAAGAAGGCAAAAAGCAAAGGCATTCCAATTATTGATGAGCTGGAATTTGCATTTCTGTTCCTCACGGGAAAAGTGATTGCGATTACGGGCACGAATGGAAAAACGACTACCACATTACTGACGTATCATTTATTAAAATCGGCAGGCTTTAGCGTTGCGTTAGCAGGTAATGTAGGAGAGAGTTTAGCACGCAAGGTAGCCCATGAACATCATGACTGGTATGTGATTGAGATCAGCAGTTTCCAGTTGGATGGAACAAAAACATTCAAGCCACATATAGGTATTTTACTCAATATCACTCCTGATCATTTGGATCGGTATGAGTACAAAATGGAGAACTATATCGACTCAAAGTTCAGACTGATCCAGAATATGAAGGCAGATGATTATTTCATCTACTATGGGGATGACGCAGTAACAGGTGATGAAGTAGTCAAAAGAACTATCGCGCCAGCATCGATGCCGGTTTCACTGAAATCAACTTCAAAGTCAGCAGTGCATTTTAATGGTGAAGCGATGTCGTTCTCTTTGGATGGCGCATCGTTCAAAATATCACAAGCAGATACAACTTTAAAAGGTCCTCATAATCTGATCAACACGATGTCAGCAGTTACGGCTGTTCATTTGGCCGGTGCAAGCATAGATCAAATTCGCGAAGGGCTTAAAACGTTTAAAAATGCTCCTCATCGTCTTGAGTCTGTTGCAATCATCAACGGAGTTGAGTTTGTGAATGATTCAAAAGCTACTAATGTGGATTCCGTTGTGTATGGCCTGGGTAGTTACAACGGACCATTGATCTGGATTGCCGGAGGCATTGATAAAGGAAATGATTACACGCTCATTGAAGCGGATGTGAAGAAGAAGGTGCGTGTCTTGATTTGTCTGGGTAGGGAAAACGAGAAACTGAGAAAGGCATTCGGAAGTGTAGTGAGTGAGATATATGAAACACAAAGTGTAAAGGAATTAGTGCAACTGGCGTTCCGTGTTTCAAAGCCTGGAGATGTGGTGTTGTTATCTCCGGCTTGTGCAAGTTTTGATTTATTCAAAAACTATGAGGACAGGGGAAATCAATTTTGCACTGCAGTTCTTGAATTGAAGAATGAAGTAGAAAAAGAAATGGTATGATCGCAAAATTTAAAACATGGGCTGACAAAAATCTGCTGGGTGACCGGGTCATCTGGGCAGTTGTTTTTGCGCTTTCGCTGATCAGCATTTTAGTCGTGTATAGTTCAATAGGAACACTTGCATATAAGCGAACGGCTAGCCCGGAGTCATATTTATTAAAGCACACGTTCATGGTGCTTTTAGGTTTAGCCGCGATGTGGTTTGCACACAAGATCGATTATCGATATTATTCAAAGATCTCTCGCCTCGCTTTATGGATCAGTGTTCCTTTGTTGATCTATACGTTCACTAACGGAACGACCATCAATGATGCAGCTCGCTGGATCACCCTACCAATCATCAACACATCATTCCAACCTTCTGATTTTGCAAGCTTAGCGTTGATCATCAATCTCGCCAGTATGCTTTCCAAGAAGCAACAGAATATTGAGGATTTTAAAGAGACACTTATCCCTGTTTTGATCTGGTGTGGAGTGATATGTGGGTTAATTGCTTTAACCAATTTATCAACGGCTATGTTGCTTTTTGCTACCTGTATGCTGGTGATGTTCATTGGCCGGGTGCCTGTAAAATATCTGGCGATGCTCGTGCTGGTAGGTTTATTAGCCGGAGCCGTGGCATTGAAGTTTGGTGTTCGCGGTGAAACAGCAAAGAATCGTATTCTCAGTTTTGTGAATGGAACTGAACTTCCATTCCAGGCCAAGCACGGAAGAATTGCTGTAGCAACTGGTGGAATTTTTGGAAAAGGTCCCGGCAACAGTGATCAACGGAATATTCTTCCACATCCATATTCTGATTTTGTGTATGCGATCGTGATCGAAGAGTATGGAATGATCGGTGGAGCAGTGGTGCTGATTCTCTATCTCATACTTCTTCATCGAGGTATGAATGCAGCATATAATAGTGAGCGGGCTTTTGGTGGATTGCTTTCTGCAGGATTGAGTTTCGATTTGGTATGTCAGGCCATGGTGAACATGGGTGTGGTGGTTGGCTTAGGTCCGATCACCGGGCAGCCATTGCCTTTGATCAGTATGGGAGGAACTGCCATGGTATTCACCGGATTATCTGTAGGAATTATTCTAAGCGTGAGCCGTGGTGAACAAGATCAGAATTGGGGAAAGCAAACGGCCAATGATGAAGTGAAAGTAAAAGAGAAAAATTTTGACGCGAAAGCAGCGTGAGTACTAAACAACCATATCGATTGATCATTAGCGGTGGCGGCACAGGAGGTCATATATTTCCTGCGTTGGCAATAGCTAACACATTCAGAGAGCGTCATCCGGATGCAGAAATTCTCTTTGTTGGTGCCGAAGGCAGAATGGAAATGACACGTGTGCCAGAAGCGGGTTATAAAATTATTGGCTTATGGATCAGCGGACTTCAGCGCAAACTCACATGGTCTAATCTTTCATTCCCCATAAAATTGATCTCTAGTTATCTCAAAGCCGGAAAGATTATCAAAGATTTCAAACCGGATGCCGTGATCGGAACCGGTGGTTATGCCAGTGGACCGATCATGCTTGCCGCAACGAAAAATAAAATCCCCTCATTGATTCAGGAGCAGAATTCGTATGCTGGCCTTACGAATAAAAGATTAGGTCAAAAGGTACACCGGATATGTGTGGCTTATCCAGGTATGGAAAAATATTTCCCTGAGCAGAAGTTGATGTTTACAGGCAACCCGGTTCGCAGGGATATCATTGATCTGGAAGCCAAGCGTGAAAAAGCATTACTGCAATTTGCTTTTGATACCAACACTAAAACACTTTTGATTCTTGGAGGAAGCCTTGGTGCAAGAACCATCAACGAAAGTGTGTTGGCTCACATTGATAAATTGATTGATGCAAAAGTGCAAGTGATCTGGCAAACAGGCCGGATGTATTATGAAGATGTGAAAGCACAAGTAAGAAGCAAAGACTTAAGAAAGATTCGCATTCATGATTTTCTGAAGCAAATGGATTTTGCGTATGCAGCAAGTGATGTGGTGATTTCACG
>JANOUH010000347.1:0-14917 GCA_031416795.1 Cytophagales bacterium
GCATCCACACCCAAGCCCTGGCATAGTTCATAGCCGAGGCTGGAGGTAAGTTTGCGGTTGGCAGAAAAAATACCACTCTGAAAATTTGAAGGGATTGACTCATTCTCAGCTTCGTTGCATACAAAGAAAGCCCGATACCCTTTGCCCGATGGGCAAACTTTTAAAAGGCCCTCGCTCGCTGAGGTTGTTGTATAAGTGGTCAGTGTCCAACCGCCACCAATAGCATTGCTGCGCGACCGGGTCTTCGAACGGGCGATAGTGGTGTGCTCTTTTTTGGCGGTTTCCGGTACAAACCCATAGTACAATTCCGCTTTCTCCTGGGTATCCAAAAATTCGTCAGGCGTAAGCAATTCCATTCCGTTTTCCTTAAAGGCGTCTTTTAACGGTTGAATGCTCTTGGCATAAAAGCCATTCACCTGGGCTTGGCCCTCATAAGTGTCGGTGACCCAAACGGCTGTATTGAGCTTTGCTTTTCCCATTCCAGGATCGTACAAGTAGTAGCTGATAAGGGCCACTCTTTTTGGTTTGGGATTAACCAATTCGAGGTTGGCACTGTAGCCACTGCCGTTTTTGCTGTTTCTGCCCTCTCCCGGAAAATCATACCTCACTTTTATTTTTTCGAGATTGTCTGTGTCATTCTGAAATTCGGTTATGTCGTTGGTTCTGCCTGTGGCCTTCAAATTTGCCCCGTTATCAAGCAAGGCCACAATCATCTCCTCGTTCGGGGTAAGTTGCGATACGGCCCACGACAACGGTGTCTTCTTATTGTTATCAAGATATTCAAAGTCTGCACCTTTGGCCTTCAAGAGTTTTAGTACGCCAACAGCACTCCCCATATTGGCGACATCCAAATTTCTATACCAGTCCGGCACCGGCAATGAGGCCTTATCGTAGTAGTCCACAATGCCTTTGTGGCGAGCTACGTATGCTTCAGCCGATACCCAGTTAAAAGCAACTTCGTGAACAGCGTTACCCCCTGTGATCGGAGATTTAAAATCTGTTTTAGCGCCAGCGTTGAGTAAAAGTTCAATACACTCTTCGCAGTTGGTATAGGCGATTGCTTGACCTAAGGCTGTGAAGGACATGGTATTGCCGGCCGGCATTTTCTTAAGCTGATCCTCGTAGGCTTTCACCATGTATTTATTCGCCTTTTTTCCTTTTGCTTTTTCTTCTTCCAATGCCTTACGCACCCCTGCCGCCAAATCCACTTTAACTTCGGCTGCTTTGTTGGGGTTGGCCCCTGCTTTCAACAACAGTTTCATTACATCCACCGAATAAAAGTAGGCAGCCTGTATCAAAGCGGGGTAATCGCCACCATTGGGATCGGCACCCTTGCTCAACAAATATTCTGTTACTTCGGGCCATATGAAAGCGGAAGAAATCGGAGTTGCTCCACCTGCATTTTTAAAGTTTACGTTGGCACCGCCTTCAACATTTTTTTTGATGGTGGCCATGTCACCTGCTCCACAGGCTTTCATCAGCGCTTCGTTATCCTGCGCAAATGCGCTGAACGTAAAGAAGGAAAAAACAAGTAGGGTTATGTATTTCATAGAAAGAGGGTTTATTTTTTGAGGGTTAAATAATAATCAAGGTCAACTCATTATATCATTTTGCAAATACCCACAGTAGGGTATTTTTTATCCGTGGCAGCACGGATAAGATCTCTGGGGTGATAGCAAATTTGCAGAAGCGTGCATGGGCAGTCAATAATGCATATGCGGTATAGTAAGGTGCCCTGGCGGCCCATTCTTCGCAGGAGAAAGAATGATTGCGTGGTCTTAAAATCCCACATTGTCATGTGATAAGCCCAAAGGCCTGCCTTCCGGTAGGCAAGGCTGAAATGATTATAGAATATTATAAGTACATAGTCTTTAAACTCCGAAGGAGTGACATAATATCACCCCTGCCTACCGGCATGCAGGCCTTCAGGGTTTATGAAATGCTCGATAGCAATCCTATAATAATATCTCTTCGGGATTATTCACTTGACAGAGTAGCATTAACCCTCGTTAAAATATTTTTTAATATACCTCCTCGAAATGAGTATAAATGAAATGGCTTAAAAGTCTATTTCCCAAAACTAAACACATGCTGCCCGCTTACTGACTCTACTCTGCCCGAACCAATTGTGGTTTTGTTCCAGGTCAGCGCAAGCTTAAGTGAAGTGTCTGTTACCTCTTGAAGCGTAACGGTTAAACCATCATTCCGAATTATGGCTGTTGCGTTGACATCGGAAAATAACCAGTTGCCGCTGGCAGGCCATACGGCTGCACCATTGGTTGAAGTAAAGCCTGTATCCGTAAACTTTAGGTTCAAGCCTGGATACACACTGCTTTTGTCAATTCCTCCTACCATTACGCTTTGCACTTTCCAGGTAGCTGATGTGAGTTTGGCTGTTACTTCCTCTTGTTTGGAAAGTGGGGCAGGATCACTTCCACCGCAACCTGTAAGATGAACTAATGCTGCTGTAATTGCGATCAGTAAAAAAGCAGCCGATATTCTGTTTGTATAATTTGCTTTCATAAAAATTCTTTTAACTTTTATTTTTTGATGAATTTTATCTGACGAATCGTATTGCCTTCCATAACGCGTAGCACATAAACACCTGGAGATAATTCCTTCGCATTTCCGTAATACACATCATCCCTCCTCTCCAGTTGAATAGAATTACTGCGCCCAGTCATATCAAGAAGTTGAGAATTTCTGATTTCACCTTTTACTCCAAGCACATTCAGATGGTCTTCTACCGGATTGGGATAGATGGTAAAATTGGATAGCTGCCTGTTCAAATCTCCCGTAACAATAAGAGGAACGTTATCTGAAAACACGCTTACGCAATCATCTGCCTTCACGTGTACTTTGTAAATCCCTTCTGTGATTACATTCAATGTAGTATTGGTTGCACCGGTAATAGCCACGTCATTCTTAAACCATTGATTACCTGCTGAAGCGTTGGAGGTCAGGGTGAGTGTTTCTGTATTCGCACCGCTAACCGCTATTGTTGGCTTGGCTGGTTTAATACAAAAACTTTGTTCCACAGAAGCGGCTGCATTGAATGTTGCATTTCCAGCCTGGCTTGCTTTTATGCTCGCCCTTCCTGCTTTTACTATCGTTACCTGACTTCCGCTGATGGTAATTTTATCGGAGGCAGCGCCATAGCTTACCGCCAAAGCGGAACTGGCAGTTGCGGTCAACTGGAAAGGTGCATCACCTAATGTCTTATCTGCCATTTGTGCAAAGGTGATCGTTTGGTTTTGCTTTGCCTCCACCACTAAATTCTGGGTAACAGAAATGGCTGCATTGAAATTGGCATCACCCGCCTGGTCTGCTGTAATGGTGGTTGTTCCAGCGCCAACGATCGTCACCGTAGCTCCACTTATTGTGGCTACGGCAGTATTGCTGCTGGTGTAACTTACACTCAATCCCGATGAAGCTGTGGCTGTTAATGCAAATGGAGCATCGGTGAGTTGCTTACTGGGCAGAGTAGCAAAGGTGATGGTCTGGTCAAGCTTTCCGGTTTGATAAACAATGGAAAATAGATTTGAAGCTGTATTGTTGTTTGCTGCTGCATCCGTTGCAGTGCCGGCTGCAACACTTATCGTAATTGTTCCTGCAGCAGTAGGTGTTATGTTGACAGCATAAGCTGCTCCGCTACTGTTCAGGTTGGATGCCGTTCCATTGGTTACAGTGATGTCTGCTAAGGTAAAATTGATCACCGGTTCACTGAACGTTATTATAAATGTAATGGGTGAGACGTTTGTTGGATTGGACGCTGTTGATGTGATGACAACGGTTGGAACCACATTTTCGAAAACGCGAATGAAATTTGATGAAGCTGTATTGCCATTAGCCGCGGCATCTGTTGCTTTGCTGGCAGCCACGCTAATGGTCACTGCTCCCTGGTTTATAGGTGTGATGCTCGCTGTGTAAACCGCTCCGCTTCCTGCAAAGTTACCTGCTGTTCCATTGACTATGGTAATGTCGCTCACATCGAAACCGGTTACCGCTTCACTGAACGTAAAGGTGACGGGAATAGGAGAAACATTGGTTGGGTCTGTCGTTGTACTGGTGATGGTAAGGGATGGTGCGGTTGTATCAGGTCCGGCTTGTGTATCGTAGCGGGCCAATCCAAAATCAGAAGTAGTGCCGGCATTGATAATTCCACCGGCTATTATTTTACCATCAGCCAGGAGAGCCAACGAGGTAATGGTATTGCCACCGGAACCCATATCCGTATATATTTTACCACCGGTGCCGAAGCTGCTGTCCAGTGTGCCATTGGTATTGTATCTCGCTAAAGCAAAATCAAGGAGTGACGTTGGTAAGTAAGACCATCCTGCCACAATAATTTTTCCATCTGGCTGAAGTACCAACGTTGAAGATTCTGCATCTCCAACAAATTGAGTGATGACTTTGCCGCCCGTTCCAAACGTATTGTCGAGGGTTCCATCTGCAGCATAGCGCACCAAGCCAAAGACCTTATTTAGTGCAGTTGCTGCAAGTATTTTTCCATCAGATTGAATTACAACACCCTTTCCCGCACCAGCGTCAGAAGTTATTTTACCATCAACATCGAAGGTGTTATCCAGACTTCCATTGGTATTATATCTTGCCAAAGCAAAGCCATCACTACCGCTTCCCACAGCTAAAATTTTGCCGTCCGTTTGAATCGCAATAGATTTGATTTCAGAATCAGTCGTTCCAAAGGCAGTGATGGTCACTCCATCTGTATCAAAGGTGTTATCCAGAGTGCCGTTTGCATTGAAGCGGGCAAGCCCGAAATTTTTCACCGCTCCAATTAGGGCACGTCCCGCTAATACTATTTTCCCATCCGTTTGAATCACGATTGCACTCGCTACGTCATTACCAACTCCTATTGGTGCAATTGCAATTCCATCCGTATCAAAACTGGTATCGAGCGTGCCATTAGCATTGTATCTGACGACAGCAAAATCTAACGTGGTGTTGAACGTATATCCTGCTGCTACAATTTTTCCATCACTCTGAATGGCCACCGCACCAGCGCCATCCGCTCCCGAGCCAGGGATGGCGGTGGTAACGATTCCCCCAGTACCAAAAGTATTGTCCAAGCTGCCATTTGTATTATAGCGAACGATTGCAAATCGTTGAACACCACTAAAAGTAGCATTTCCTGCTGCCACGATCTTTCCATCGCTTTGTATGGCTATGGAAAAAATATTATCAGCGGCTGTACTAATGTCTGTTGTTACTTTACCATCGGTATCAAATGTGACATCCAGCAGTTGAGAAAAGTTGGGATTCGCATCTAACGTGGTGACATTAGTTACAGAGGAGTTGGCAGAAATTCCGCTTCCGTTTACCGTGCGCAAGCGATACTGGTAGGTGGTCGTTGCTGTAAGCCCTGTTACAATTTCAGTGGATGTTGCTCCTATGCTTTTGGAATTATACCCTGCCAAAAAAGTAGCAAAGTTATCAGCTGAAATATCCAGTTGATAACCGGTAGCTCCGGCCATGGTATTCCATTCGGCCGTAAAGCCGGTGGCCGAAAGATTCTTACCTGCTTTGGGCACCACCGTTTGCAAAGAGCCCGTTGCACCGGTGGTCACTTCAACTACATTGGAATTTGCAGAAGTGCCCGAAGCATTGGTAGCGCGAACCCTGAATTTATACGTGGTGCTTGCAGCAAGGCCTGAGATAAAATCAGCTGTATTTGTTTTAGTCTTTGAATTATATCCGGTAACAAAAGTTGAAAAATTATCTAATGAAACATCCAGCTGGTAGCCGGTGGCCTCGGTCACCGTGCTCCACGTGGCATTGAAGGATATTACACCTGGCGTAACCGGTTTCGCGACCGGAGCGTTGGGAATCTGGGCATACAATAAATCTGAAAATGCCAGAATAAACAAGGTTGAAAAAACCTTTAATAAAAAAGTAAAGTTGGGCTTCATACTTTGATCTTTAGTTAATCAAATGTCTTGTTCTTGAACAAGGCTATCAATAACTCATATGCGGTATCCTTTAATAATAGTATTTTTGAATGATGCGCTTTTCTATAACACTTCTATGGATTTTTTTGCAGCCCGTAATTCTCTGTGCGCAGGAAATTTTAAAAGTAAAGCATTATGGTGTGGATCAGGGACTGCCACAAAGCACGGTATGGGATATTACCCAAGATGACTTTGGTTTTTTATGGGTGAGTACGGCTGATGGATTGTGTCGCTTTGATGGATATACGTTTAATACCTATCGAAATAATCCGGAAGATTCACTCTCCATCGGTGGCAATACCTCACATTTTATGGCGGCCGATAAGCAGGGTGATATGTGGCTCACACACGATCAGGGCTTCGACAAGTATAACGCGGCAAGTGGAAATTTTTCACCGCTTTACCGGTATGATAGATTACAAAGCAGCGGGTACAATAAGACAATTGGGGAAGATGGCCAGGGCAATGTTTGGGTCTGGATACAGGGTGAAGGGTTGTTGCGGTTCGATAAAAAAACGGCAAAACAAACAGGCAAATTTTTATTGGAAGGAAAAGAGGCGTGGCGCAATAATGAATTTTCGAGTGACGCATTGCTGGATAACCAGGGCCGGATATGGATTACCCAACGAAAGGCATCCTTGATTATGTTCAGCACAACATCCGAAAAATTTGAATTCGTTCCGTTTGGATTTGATGTGAGTGGCCTGAGCACTGTAAGCGATTCCGTTTTGCTTGTGGGCACACCAACGGGGTTGGTCCGTTACAATACTGAAACCGGGAAATCTGAAGAGCTGCCCTTTCCTCAACACGAAAAGCAGACACCCTCAACAATCTACCCAATCACTAAAATCATAGGGGTAAATGCCAATGAATATTGGGTTGGCACCTACCTGGGGATTTTTGTTTACCATGACCAACAACGGATTTTTAGCCGACACTATACCTCCTGTTCGGGCGGTGAAAATAATTTCCTCTACGTGCAAACTCTGTTCATGGACAGGTCGGGAAATATCTGGATTGGTACCAACGGAGATGGATTGAAAAAACATTCCCCAAAAACATCCCCATGGAAGCATTACCGGTCGGGCAGTGATAAAGGCGATATAGTCAAATCCATTTATGCCGATGGGCATGACCTGGTCTTTGCCGGTTATTTCAAGAATGGATTGGATGTGTTTAGCAAATCGAAAGGCTTCATCAGAAAAATAACACAAGGGCAGGCGCCTTGGTTTTTCGCAAACGACATGGTTTATGCGATAAGGGGAATAAATGAATCGCAGTTGTTTTTGAGTTTTACTGGTGCTCCCAATGCCGTTGGTCTTTACGATTATAAAAAGCAAACCTTTCAAGACCTCACAGGCGAATTATTGAAACAGACAGGCCAGGAAAATTTACAAAACAATCTATATCCTGTGGCCATTGCGGACGGTGACGGTGGCCTGCTTTTTAATGGTAGGGATTTACTGTTCCAGGTAAACTTCAAAAGCAACCCAACGCCAGAATTTAAAATCATCAAACAGTTTCCCAACGAGGTAATCAACAACGTTTTTATTGATGCAGACAAAACAATTTGGGTGGGCACCATGAACGGTTACTACACTTCCTCTCGGGTTCCTACCCTCTCCTCCGGAGAAGGGCAGGAGCGAACTACCCGACAGGCAGGGGTGCGGTCCTGGAAAAAAGGAAACCCTCTGTTATCCAAACAAATCAAAACCATTTGCGAAGACAGTGAAGGAAAAATATGGATGGGCACCACCCGTGGCCTTTACATTTTATCCAAAGAAGGAAATATCGAAAAAGCCCTACGGATGGGAGACCCCTTGGTCAATGATTTTGTCTATGGAATTCTTCGCGATAATCAGGGCGACATGTGGTTCAGCCACAACAAAGGACTAACACGATATGACCACCAGAAGAAAACATTCCGAAACTTCTCCGTTGATGATGGATTACAGTCTAATGAATTCAATACCGGAGCGTATTTTAAAAGTACATCCGGAGAATTATTCTTTGGAGGCATCAATGGCACCAACTCATTTTACCCTGAAGACATACAAGACAATCTCCAGATCCCTTCCGTACAAATTACACGTATTGATTTAAATGATCAACCCTATGTGGCCGACACCGTGTATTGGGCACAAAGAAAATTGACGTTAGCCTATACCAGCAATACCCTTGCTTTTGAATTCGCTGGTCTCGAGTTCACAGAACCCATTAAGAATCAATATGCCTGGCGCATGTCGGGCATTGATAAAGATTGGGTATTTTCAGGCAACAAACGATTTACACGCTACGCAAACATCCCACCGGGAGATTATCACTTTGAGGTCAAAGCCAGTAACAATGACGGCATCTGGAATGAAACGCCAACAGTCTTGCACATTGAAATCATCCCACCCTTTTGGCAAACGGTATGGTTTAGGATAGTCATGATCACAGTTGCCCTCGGTTTAACGGCCGTCATCGCTACGCTCCTATCTCGTCAGCGATATCACAGGAAACTTATGGCCCTGGAAATGCAACAGAAAATTCAATATGACCGTGACCGCATCTCGCGCGAGTTGCATGATACGGTGGGATCACAACTCAGTTTAATTTCTTCTAACCTGGATTGGGTGACTCATCCGGTGGCTCCCTTATCTGAAAGTGAAAGAAATAAACGGCTCGATGAAGTGAGTACCATGTCGAAAGATGTGATCAATAACTTACGGGAAACGATCTGGGCATTAAAGAAAGAAGAAATATCATTTTCTGATTTTACGGATAAGTTGAAGGTGATCGCCCATCACCAAGTTGCTGTTACTCCGTCCACGATGTTAGAGTTTAATGATCAAGGTACTGATGGATTGATATTAGGGGCCGAAGAAGCACTTCATTTGTTGCGCATCTGCCAGGAGGCGATACACAATGCTGTGAAACATGCACACATGGATATGATGGAAATATCATGGCTCTCAGCAAACAGACATTATGAAGTGCGAATTAAAGATAATGGACAAGGGTTCAATCCATCCGACAATCATAGCGGGCACTATGGATTGGAAAATATGAAACAGCGTGCATCTGAAATTCATGCTCAATTTTCCGTTGAAACCTCCCAAGGCCAAGGCACGCTCGTCATAATTTCAAAATAGGTTAATTAATCCCATTGATGTAGTTGGCTATTCAACCCCTTCAGGGTTGTTGCAAGAGATTGGGGTTGCTGTTTCCCTGGGTTGCACCCAGGGTTATTCATATTAAAGCCCTTCGGGCTTTTACTGGTACATCATTATATGAATTCAATTTTTTAATATTTTGCTGAATTATCTCATTGAAATGTATGCCATGTGCTAACAGGGAATTAGAAACATTCAAACTTCTCATAAGCCTGAAAGGCTTAAATGTGAATAGCCACTGGCGGAAGCCAGTGGAAATCACAATGAAAAGTCAGGATCAACCCCAGCGGGGTTGAATGTTGTGACCTGATTTGCGGCTGTACTAGTCATTGTAATATTCAATCGCTAATTTGAAATATTAATCAGTCAGTAATTAAACACAAAATTCAATGGGTACCTATCGCCAGATTTTTTACCAGATTGTATTCGGTACAAAAGATCGGAAACCAACCATCGCCAAGGCACATGATGAAGAATTATACAAGTACATCTGGGGCATCGTAGAAAATAAAAAGTGTAAACTATACCGTATTAATGGTATTGAAGACCATATCCATATACTATCCGATCTCCACCCAACTGTATGTCTGAGCGATTATGTAAAGGAAATAAAAGTAGCCAGCAGTTTATGGATGAAAGAAAGCGGAAAGTTCCCCGAATTTGATGGTTGGCAAGACGGCTATGGGGCATTCACTTATTCTATAAGAGAAAAAGATATGATCATCAACTATATTAAAAACCAAAAAGAACATCATAAAACAGAAACATTTTACGATGAGTACAAACGCCTGCTGATAGAAAATGGAATTACGTTTGATGAAAAGTATTTGTTGTAATGTTTTGTTCAACCCCTTCGGGGTTGTCGCTAGTGTGTTGCTGTTTCCCTGGGTTGCACCCAGGGTTATTCATATTAAAGCCCTTCGGGCTTTTACTGGTACATCATTATATGAATTCAATTTTTTAATATTATGCAGAATTAGAATCATTCAAACTAGTCATAAGCCCGAAGTGCTTAAATGTGAAGATTCCCATATTGAATCTCTTCAGGTTTTTACTACCTCAACAGATAAATTCAAATTTTGATATGACCGGTTCACTATTCTAAATTATTACTGTGGATTAGTGCCATTCAAACTAGTCATAAGCCCGAAGGGCATAGATGTGAATAGCCACTGGCGGAAGGCAGTGGAAATCACAATGAAAGTCAGGATCAACCCCAGCGGGGTTGAATGTTGTGACTGTCCTTAGCGGCTGTACTATTATTTACACGTTGCTATCATATTGAAGCTCGCAGAGCTTTCACTGATTCATCAACACATGAATTAAATTCAAAATAGCGCACATGCATTATTGTTGGCTTGCGTTATAAATTCCATCTTTGTCACATGTCGATTTCTATCGCGATCGTTGATGATAAATTACAGAGCAGGGTATCGCTGGCCGAAAAGATTACCTATTCAAAAGAAATTGTTGTCTTGTTCACCGCCAGCAATGGTGAAGATTTTCTGAACAAGATGAAGAACTTAAAAACAGACCGTCCACAGGCTGTGCTGATGGATATTGAAATGCCCATGATCAATGGAATTGAAGCCGTAGCCATTGGCGCATCTTTATATCCAGATACAAAATTCTTAATGCTCACGGTGTTTGATGATGAGGATAAAATATTTGAGGCGATTCAGGCCGGGGCCAGTGGCTATTTATTGAAGGATGAACGCGTTGATAAAATCATCAGCAGTATAAAAGAAATGGTAGAAGAAGGAGGAGCACCTATGTCGCCCGGCATTGCACGTAAAGCCTTCGCAATACTTTCAAAAGCAAGCTTGTCCAAGCAAGCCCGTGAAGACCAAACCGATTTAAGTGATCGTGAAATGGAAATACTGAAACTGCTGGTGGAGGGCTATGATTTTCGTGGTACAGCCGAAAAACTTTCCATTAGTCCTAATACTGTTCGAAAGCATATCGGCAACATTTACCAGAAGCTGCACGTAAACTCCAAAGCTCAAGCGATCCGGTTGGCTATGAAGAAGCGGTGGATCTGATCAAAACCAACTACTACATTCTTACTGAGTATAGTAACTTCCGCACGGGATTAAAATTACTCATTATACTATTCTTGAAAATTAAGTTACTCCCGTATACTATAAGTATCAATTCATCTATTTAAATTTCATTCCCATTAATCTACGGTATCATGCAATTAACTATTCAAAATCTCAGTAAGACTTACTCCAATGGAGTGCGCGCTTTAAAAGATGTTTCACTTACCATTGAGCAAGGTATGTTTGGATTGCTTGGACCAAACGGTGCCGGCAAGTCATCACTCATGCGCACGATCGCCACGTTGCAGGAAGCTGACAGCGGATCGATCCAACTCGGTGATCTGGATGTATTAAATCAAAAACATGAGATCAGAAAAATACTGGGATACCTGCCTCAGGAGTTTGGTGTATATCCTCGCGTAACAGCAGAGACCATGCTTGATCACATTGCTGACCTGAAAGGCATTGTGGACAAAAAACAACGCAAGGAAATTGTTGGCGCCTTGCTGGAGAAGGTAAATCTGGCGCATGTAAAAAATAAAAACCTAGGAACATTTTCTGGTGGAATGAAGCAGCGCTTTGGTGTAGCCCAGGCGTTGATCGGCAACCCCAGACTGATCATTGTAGATGAGCCCACTGCTGGACTGGACCCGGCAGAGCGAAACCGGTTTTATAATCTCCTGAGCGAGATTGGAGAAAATACGATTGTCATACTATCCACTCACATTGTAGAAGATGTGACAAACCTGTGCAGCAATATGGCTATCATTTGCCTGGGCGAAGTCATTGCCCAAGGTAATCCCAATACGCTCGTGGAATCCATGCAAGGCAAAATCTGGAGCAAGAGCATTGAGAAAAACGAAATAACCATTTACCGGAATTCCTTCCAGGTAATTTCCACGCAATTAAAACTGGGCAAAACACAAATCCACGTGCTCAGTGACACTCGTCCTGATGAAAGTTTCAAACCTGTTGAGGCGGGACTGGAAGATGTATACTTCTCTAAAATCAGTGAGAAGATGGACATCGTAACTATTTGATTTTTTCAATCTCAACGCTACCATTATGTTTTGGAAAATATTTCTATTCGAAATCAAATACAGGCTTAAGCGCCCCGCTACGTATGCCTATTTTGGCATTCTTTTTTTATATGCCCTTGTCAGCGGTATCTATGGAAACAGTCCCGCATCAGAAAAAGTATTTGTTAACTCATCCTATGCCATTGGTCAGTTCCTGATCATCCTGAGCATTTTTGAAATGCTTATCGCCTCCGCGGTGATGGGTGTTCCTATTTACCGCGATATCGAATATCAAACCAAAGATTATTTTTTCGCTTATCCCATACACGAGAAGTCATATCTGATGGGAAGATTCATGGGTTCATTTGTGATACTCATGCTCATCAGCTTTGGCTATCACATAGGTACTTTACTGGGTGGGCCCTTAGGTGTGGCTGCCGGAGAAATAGAGCCTGAGCAATTTGGTCCTGTTGTGCTCTATTACTATTTCTACAATACGTTGGTCTTGAGTCTACCCAATCTATTCTTTACCGGAACCATATTCTTTTCCCTGGTAGCACTCACCCGAAAAATAACAGCAACCTATGCTGCAAGCGTGTTACTTTTTATAGGATACCTGGTTACCGTTACACTCACACAGGATCTTGACAACAAAACGCTTGTCGACATTCTCGATCCTTTCGCATTGACCACCTATCAGAATGCCACCAAATACTGGACACCTTCCGAGCAAAATATAATGCTCATTCCGCTAGAAGGGAATTTTCTGTGGAACAGAATCTTGTGGATAAGTGTCAGCCTTCTCCTATTCGTATTTACCTACTTCCGGTTCTCCTTCCGAAGCATGCTGGAAGTTTCATCTGGCAAAATAAAAAAAGAAGAAGAGGTGGTGAGAAAAGGTCGTTCTCTGGCAGATCTGCCCATGGCAAATAAAATCTACTCTTCTTCTATCTATCTGAATAAAATGCTCAGGCTATCCTTCCTGGAGTTTAAGAATGTAACCAAGGATTTCTATTTCATTTCAATTCTGCTGGCCGGTGTACTTTTTCTATTCCTGGATGGCTGGTTTGGATCTCCTATTTATGGTACCCCTTCCTTGCCACTCACCTATTATATGCTGGAGGTAAAGGATTTCAACTATATCATTTTCGTGTTCATCATTATCATTTTCTATACGGGCGAAGTAGTTCACCGGGATAAAAGTGTGAACTATTCCAACATTGCCGATGCGCTTCCTATTCCAAACTGGGTAGTCTATGGTTCCAAATTCCTTTCCCTTATCCTGATCAGTTTTGTTCTCGTGAATTTGATTCTCGTGTGTGGTGTCTTTAATCAAATTATCAAAGGCTATTTCAATTTTCAATTCAGTATGTATTTTACGGATCTCTACCTGATCGAGTTCCCCGAATACATTCAGTTAGTGATGCTCGCGTTCATTGTGCACATCCTCATAAACAATAAGTTTGTGGGTCATGTTGTTTCAATCGGAATCTGGGTGGCACTCTTCGGTCTGCGAAACTTTGCCGAACTGGATTACAACCTCTTCTTCTATAGTTATATCCCCAACTATATCATCAGCGACATGAATGGGTTCGGGCATTTTCTAACGCCTATCTCATGGTTTAATGCTTACTGGTTAAGTCTGGGTTCGGTCTTTCTGATTATCGGAAATTTGTTCTGGAATCGCGGAGCAGAGTCAAGCTTTAAGTCAAGAGTGAAACTGGCTAAAGAAAGATTTAATGGGAAGTCGGCCATCTCCCTTTCATTCTTCACCATCATGTGGCTGGGTTGTGGCGCCTTTATTTATTACAACGTAAGTGTATTGAATGTTTACCGCACCAGCAAAGAGGGCAAACAGATCAGTGCCGACTTTGAGAAGTCCTATAAAAAGTACGAATATAAAGCGCAGCCTAAAGTAACGGATGTAAAAGTCAACGTTGATATTTTTACAGAAGAGCGGTATACAAAAGCAGCGGGCGTTTTCACGATCGTCAATAAAACAAAAGAGCCGATCGATTCACTCATCCTCAACATCGGAAGCCCCATTGCAAAAACAATCATTGAAAAACTTTCCATCGACAATCAGGATTTAAAATTATTGATGGAAGATAAAGTAAATCGGTTTTATATCTACCAGCTGCCCACCACCATGCATCCCGGTGACACCATGGAACTCGCCATCACGATGGATGCCCGCTATAAAGGTTTTCCCAATAGTGGTGTTGGCCGTGAGATTGTTTACAACGGAACTTTCTTTGACCTCAGTGTATTTCCATCTTTTGGCTATCCGGGTGATCCGATGACAAGTGATAAAGACAGGAAAAAATATGGATTGCCTAAAAAGGATTATGTAGCACTGCCACAAACCGACTCCATTGGTTTGAGTAACTTATTATTCAATGATGATGCCGACTACGTAACCTTTGAGGCAATCGTAAGCACGGTACCTGATCAAATTGCGGTGGCACCTGGTTATCTTCAAAAAGAATGGGAAGAAAATGGTCGCAAATACTATCACTACAAAATGGATGGTGAGATGGATCTGTTCTTCAATTTATCTTCTGCCCGTTATGCCGTGCTTCGCGATAAATGGAAAAATCCTGAAGGTAAAGAAATCAATATTGAGATATTCCATCATCCAACCCATACATATAACCTCGAGCGGTACGTAAAGTCGGTGAAAGCTTCACTGGACTATTTCGGAAAAAACTTTAGTCCATATCAATACA
>JANOUH010000348.1:0-17726 GCA_031416795.1 Cytophagales bacterium
TGTAAATTGAAGGTGCCTAATTTTGGCATCATCCAAACCACTTCAGGTAACATGCGGAAGGCCACCACAATTTGAAGATTGGCATGGTAGCTTTTTAATTCCTCCAGAAACTCAGTTGATTTAAGATTGGTAGGTTGAAGAACAGAGATGTTGTATTTCAAGGCACACTCTTTCACAGGCGAAGGTGTTAACTTTTGTCCACGCCCTTGAGGTTTATCAGGAGCGGTTATTACAGCAACCACATTGAATTTATTCTGCACCAGAATTTCGAGGCTGGGCACAGCAAATTCGGGCGTGCCCATGAAGATGATGCGGATTGTATTCATTTTTAGAGTTGCAAATATGGTGAAATTGGAAAAATAAAAATCTTTGTATTTTGATATATCGTATTATGATGTATATTCGTTCTATGTATTCAAAAGAGCTATTAAAGGGAACGATTTCGGCCATTATCCTAAAATTATTATCCGAGCAGGAGAAAATGTATGGCTATGAAATCTCGATGAAAGTGAAAGAATTGTCGCAGGGAAAGATCTTACTGAAGGACGGATCGCTTTACCCGGCACTCCAAAAAATGACCAGTGATGGACTGCTTTCTTTTAAAGAAGAAATTGTGGGAGGCCGGGTGCGCAAGTATTACTACATCACTCAACATGGGCGAACGGAAACAACCGCTTATGTAGCCGAGCTAAAGGGTTTTATTTCGACCATGAACAGAATCGTTTTTCCAGAGATTAAAACTGCGGTAATGAAATAGCCATGAATCTTACGCCAGAACAGATTACATACATACAGGCTCTGATCAGTGAAAGCAACCTTGGGATTCAAACGTTGAAAGATGATTTGGTGGATCACTTATGTTGTGTGGTGGAGTATGATATGGTGCGGGGAAAAAAATTTGACGTAGCGCTGAATGAAGCAATTGATGAATTGGCACCAGAAGGATTTGAGAAAATCGAACATCAAACACTTTTCTTATTGCACACAACTAAATTAATTCATATGAAAAAAGTAATGTATATCGTAGGGCTTGCCTCAGCCATTTCCATGAGCATGGGATTGCTTATGAAATATTTGCATTTGGCCGGAGCCCTGGAACTAACCATCGCTGGATTTTTAACCTTTGTGTTGATTTTTGTTCCCATGGCAGTTACAGACCGCCTTAAAGCGCACGTGCAAAGCAACTTATCAGATCGGTTAAGAATCATCATGGGTATCATCAGTCTTTGCATAATATGTTTAGGAGTGCTGATGAAAATTTTTCACCTGGAGGGAGCCAATTTTTCAGTGCTGGCGGGTGTCGTCTTTTTTAGCTTTGGCTTTCTCCCATTCCAGTTCTTTGCGATGTATAAGAAATCAGTGGCGTGGCAATGAATTTAAATCCTGAGGTTACCTTCAGGATTTAATCTCTCAATTCTTTTCTAAGATACATTTTACAAATCGGGCACTCTGTCCACCCATGACCGCGTGCGGGGCAAAATTCTCTGCCGAAATAAATAATCTGTAAATGCACGTTGTTCCATTTGCTTTCAGGAATCAATCGCTTCAAATCTTTTTCTGTTTGTTCTACATTTTTTCCATTGGTCAATCCCCACCGATAAGCTAATCGGTGAATGTGCGTATCCACAGGAAAGGCGGGAATACCAAACCATTGAGTCATTACAACGGATGCGGTTTTATGACCTACTGCCGGCAACTCTTCTAAATCTTCAAACGTATTAGGCACCTGACCTTCGTGCTTATCAATTAAAATTTTAGAAAGCCCATATATTCCTTTCGACTTCATGGGTGACAGCCCGCACGGTTTAATGATCTCACGAATTTCTTCCACCGAAAGCTTCACCATATCATACGGATTATTGGCAAGTTTGAACAGGGCAGGTGTCGTTTTGTTTACCCGTTCATCTGTGCATTGTGCGGAGAGCAACACCGAAATCAAAAGCGTGTACGCATCTTTATGCTGAAGAGGAACTTCTGGTTTGGGGTAATACTTATCCAGAATTTTTAAGATATCGTTTACTTTTTCCTGCTTGGTCATGGGCTATAGCTCCAATAAGATTAAATCAAGCGACTTGATGGAGGTAAACCCTTTATCGAATGTAATCAGAGGAAGGTTTTTATAAATTGAAGTTGCTGCAATGATAGCATCCGGCACTTTTATTTTAAACTCCTGTTTTAAAGCAATGGTAATTTTATTTATTTCTTCAGAATAAGGTTCTTTAAAGCAAGCTGATAACATTCCACCGATGCCTCGTAATTCCTGATTAGAAATTCCGAATTTTCCTTTCAACTCAATTTCAGTGATAAATGAATAATGCCACTCAGAATCGAGCAGTGGTTTTAGCGATGGATGTTTGTCCAAAAGAAAAATGAATGCATTGGTATCAGAAAGATATTTATCTCCATTCATCTCTTATGCTTTTTTGATAGGCAAGAGGATCACCATAGGAACCAGGCATCTTACCGTAGAAATCGGAAAGTTTCTTTTTCTTTTTCTTTCTGGCACGAGAGAGTCTTTCTAAAGCCTTCTTGGTCTCTTCTGGTTTTTGTCTGGATTTAATTCTTACAATCATTCTATAAAAATAGCGATTTTGTTGAGTTTGATAAAACGTTTTTCTGGCTTGTAGCTGGAAGCCTGTAGCTTGAAGTTACATTATTGATAGAACAAATAGTTCTTCCTCTTCGCGTTAAACGCATCCAATCCGGGTTTCCAGCTGGCGCGGATTTGCTCTTCTGTTAATCCTTCTTTGATCTGTTGTTTTAACTGCGTTGTACCCGCCAGCTTATCGAAATATGGAATGAAGAATTTTTCCTTGTCGGGATATTTTTGATAGAAGAGCAAAAGATATTGTAAGTCAACTTTTCTGGCTGGAGTTACGGAGCGCAAATCCATACCATAACAAAGTTTGTCTTTGAGGGGAGGATCAATGGAAACACCTTTTATCGGCACGGGCGTGAACGTAAAAGTCATGTCTTTCAATTCAGGATTTCCTAAAATCTGAAACGGCATGGCCGTTCCTCTTCCCAAAGAGATAACCGTTCCTTCAAAAAGACAAATCGATGGATATAATCGCACGGCCTGATCATTGGGTAAATTAGGTGATGGTCTTACGGGCAATGAATAATCATCATCGTGCTTCCAGTTTTTCATTTTAATCACCTTGAGATTACATTTTTTTCCTCCTGCCAACCAGCCTTCACCGTTAATCATTTGCGCAAACTCTCCGATGGTCATGCCATGTGTGATAGGAATAGGATGCATGCCCACAAACGATTTTAATTCTGGTTGCATGATCGGGCCATCCACATAACTGCCGTTTGGATTTGGTCGATCAAGGATGATCAGTTGCTTATTATTTTCGGCACAGGTTTCCATTAGATAGTGCATCGTGCTGATGTACGTATAAAAGCGCGCCCCAACATCCTGAATATCAAAAATCAGAATATCCAGATCTTTTACCTGGTCAGCTGTGGCTTTGTAGTTTTTGCCGTATAAAGAAACAACCGGAGCACCGGTCTTACTATCCATTTCATCCTTCACATGCTCGCCATCGGCTGCATCGCCCCGAAAGCCATGTTCAGGTCCGAATATTCTTTTAACCTGTACGTGGCAAGAAACCAGCGTGTCTGCCAAATGTGTTTTACCAACCAGCGAGGTGTTGTTTACCACGAGCCCCACGCGTTTTCCTTTGAGCATGGGAAGCAATTGATTTAACTGCTCAGCGCCTACGCTGACTTTTGGTTTTTGTGCTTCACCGATGGTGACCGTCAACAAAAAAACAGATAACACCCAAATCCTGATCATTTCTTTTTATTTTGGCGAAAGTATAAAACCAAAATTAAGCCATTCTTTGAACCTTTCGTATTTCATATCAAAAAGAATCCGCCAGGGGCAAGACAATAGTTTTTCTTCGATCATACATAAAATAGCGGTGGCTAGCATTGCCATTGGACTATCGGCTGCTATTGTGTCATTTCTGATCATGCAGGGCTTTCAATCAGAAGTGAAGAACAAGATTTATACGTTCAGCAACCATTTGCTGATCACGAAATACACGATGAATAATGCAGTGGAGGAACAATCCTTTAAATTCACCACGGATTTACAACAACACCCCGAACAATTTGGATTTGTTTCGCATGTGCAGGAATATAGCCATAAGGCCGGATTAATTAAATCCGAAGATGAAGTGATGGGCATTGTATTTAAAGGGGTGGGAAAAAGTTTTGATCAGGATCAATTTTCAAAAGATCTGGTCGAGGGTGAGTTCATTCACCTTCCGGACTCAGGCTATGTACGCGAAATTGTTTTGAGCCGGATTATTGCGGATAAGATCAATGTAAAAACCGGAGATGATATTGTTGTTCATTTTTTTCAAAATCCTCCACGTTTTCGAAAATTAAAAATCACAGGTATCTATGAAACCAACCTCTCGGATTATTTTGATGGGAAAGTAATCATTGGTGACATTCGTCTGGTGCAGCGATTAAATGATTGGCCTAATGATGAAGCAGGTGGGTTGGAAGTAAAAGTAGATTTAAATTATTTCAGCGGCTTTGAGTTGTGGCGCAATGCATTTGCTCATCATCTCGAACGAATTGATGAAGTAATTCTCAGTAACCCGGAATATGCAGGTAATCGGATGTTGGGCAGCCTCTCAGCCTTATGGAAATTTAAATATGATCATGATAAGGCTGCACTCGAAGCATCGGCACGCGAGATTGGCATGTCGATCGACTATGATCTATACATTGAAACGGTGCGCGATAAATACATCCAGGTGTTTGAATGGCTTGACCTGATTAAGCGACAGGTACGAATTCTACTCGTAGTCATTCTCGTAGTAGTATGTGTGAATATGATCTCCGTGATTTTGATTTTGGTGATGGAGCGCACACAGATGGTGGGAATCTTGAAAGCGATGGGTGCACAGGATAGTCTCGTACGCTCGGTATTTGTTTATAATGGAATGAGCCTAATTGCCAAAGGACTTTTGTATGGTAACGCAATCGGACTCGGACTTTGCTTTTTGCAAGATTATTTTAAGTTCATTCCTCTTGATCCTCATGATTATTACATGGAGTATGTGCCTATCGAGTGGGGTTGGGGTACCGTATTGTTATTAAATCTAACTGTGTTTGCTACGGTAACGTTGGTGTTGATGATACCGACACGATTCATTACGAGGATTAATCCGATTCAGGCGATCAGATTTGATTAAATGAATTCCTTAAATCGAACTAAGTTATGATATACTTCTTAAACCAACTTTGCACCGTCATCTGAATCACGCCAAGAAAGGCTTCTTTAAAAATGCCTGCCGACATTTTACTTTGACCACGAGTTCTATCCGTAAATATGATCGGCACTTCATTCAGGTGGAAGCCATACTTCCAGGTGATAAACTTCATCTCGATCTGAAAGGCATAGCCAATGAATTTTATTTCGTCTAACGGAATAGTCTCTAATACTTTTCTGCGATAGCATACAAATCCTGCAGTGGTGTCATGAATAGGTATTCCGGTAACGAGCTGTACGTACTTGCTGGCAAAAAATGAAAGGAGCACTCGACCCATCGGCCAGTTCACCACGTTCACTCCGCTGGCATAGCGCGAGCCAATGCTGAGGTCATTTCCACCTTCTGCACAGGAGAGATATAAGTTGATGAGATCCTTTGGGTTGTGTGAAAAATCGGCATCCATCTCCAGGATAAAATCATAATGGTGCCCCATGGCATAATGAAAGCCTTCGATATAAGCAGTGCCCAATCCTAATTTGCCAGCGCGTTGTATTAAATGCAATCTTGTCGTGGTAGACGTGTTATAATTTTTTTGTAAGTCCTTAACGATGTTGGCGGTACCATCTGGTGAATTATCATCCACAATTAAAATATCAAAATCTTTCGGCAGCGAGATGATCGCATCGATAATCAAGGTGATATTTTCCTGTTCATTATAAGTGGGTATAATGACAATAGCGTTATTCAAAGTCCTTTTGGTTTTTTTTGCTGGGTTTTTCTATAATGAACCTTTTCGGACGATTAAGTCGGTTTTATATCAAAATAGAAATCCACCTATACAAAACTATAAATAAAGGGGCGGCTAAGCAATTCTGGTGTCAGCAAATGATCGTAGAAATCTGAATATTCTGCATAGAAAGCGAGGAATGTGTATTATTGAACTCAAATTAAATTGGAAATGAATCGCTGTGTTTTTTTAGATCGTGACGGAGTGCTTAATAAGGACAATCCTGACTATTCCTATAAGGTAGATGAATTTGAAATCTTACCGGGAGTTGTTGAAGCACTTGCTTTATTAAAGGACGCTGGATTTTTATTAGTTGTAGTGACCAATCAATCAGGTATTGCACAGAAAATTTATACGGAGGTGCAAATGAAAGAGTGTCATGATTATCTGCAATCCACCTGTGCCCATCGCATCGATCATTTTTATTTCTGCCCGCATCATCCATCGGTAACAGCTTCCCTGGCGCGCAAACCGGGCACACTAATGTTTGAAAAAGCAATTGCCAAATTCAACATTGAAGTGAAAACTTCGTGGATGGTAGGTGATCGGGGCAGAGACATTATCCCAGCCCGCGATTTGGGAATTGCCACCATACAAATTGGTCATGAAATTGAACCAATAAACAAAGCTGACTTTGCCGTTGATAGTTTGTTGCAAGCGGCTCAACTCATTTTATCTAAGGGTTAATAAAAAAGCATCAGACCTCGCAAAGAAGTCTGACACCTAGATTTTGATTAAACTGGTGATTAACTATAAATTAAATCACTTCTTCTACCTGCAATTCCTTAGCTAGTTTCTGTTGAATCTCGTGAGGCACCGGTGTATACTCAGCAAATTTCTGGTTGAAACTGGCCCGGCCTTGTGACAGAGAACGCAACGTAGTTGAATATTTATTTAATTCTGCCAGCGGAGTCTTTGCATTGATTACCTGGTATGGTCCTTTTGCATCGATGCCCACAATCAATGACCTGCGCGTTTGCAAATCGCCCATTACATCACCCATCATTTCTTCAGGCACCAACACTTCAAGGTCACAGATGGGTTCCAGCAGTTGAGGCTCTGCTCTCATGAAGGCATCTTTAAAAGCCATCATGCCGGCAATCTTGAACGAGATGTCATTGGAATCCACAGGATGCATTTTACCATCGTAGACCATCACACGCACATCACGCACATACGATCCCGTGATCGGACCTTCCTCCATTTTTTCCATGACACCTTTCAGAATAGATGGGATAAAGCGTACATCAATCACACCCCCAACAATGCAGTTATAGAATACGAGTTTGCCACCCCACTCCAGATCAATCACTTCCTTGCCACGCACAGTATATTCGGTAGGTTCAGGCATTCCTTCATAGTACGGTTCAATCTTCAGATACACTTCACCAAACTGACCTGCGCCACCCGATTGTTTTTTATGACGATAGTTAGCGAGTGCTGGCTTGCGAATGGTTTCGCGATAGGAAATGCGTGGAGAAATAAATTCCACATTTAATTTATAGGTGTTCTCCAGATTCCACTTGCACACGGTGAGGTGCATTTCGCCTTGAGCAGAAAGTATGAGTTGTTTAAGTTCTTTCGAAAATTCAACCATAATAGTAGGATCCTCCTGGTGAATCTTCGCCAGCACTTCTCCGATTTTCTCATCATCCGTTTTTGTTTTGGCAATCACAGCAGTGCGAATCCGTGGTTCAGGAAATACAATCGGGTCAATGGAAACATCAAAACCTTTGGCGTGAAGAGTCTGGTTGGTGTAGGTGTCTTTTAGTTTCAGTGTGGCACCAATGTCTCCGGCTACTAACTTATCAACGGGGTTTCTATTTTTTCCATCCATGATGAAGAGGGAATGGAATCGCTCCAACGCACCTGTTTGACTGTTGATGAGCTCAGAGTTGTTACTTACTTCACCTGAAATTACTTTGAAGAAAGAGAGTTTGCCTAAGTTGAGTTCCAGTTGTGATCTGAAAACAAAAAGTACTACAGGCTTAGTGGGGTCAAAAGGAATTTCTTTTCCATCAGTAGTAAGCTCTGGTTTTGCTTCGCGCGGAGTGGGAGCAACATTATCGATGAAACTCATCATACGGCCACTACCCATATTTTTCTTGGCCGACATAACAAACACGGGAAACACATCATGATGAATCATTCCCAGTTTTATTCCCTGGCGCATCTCATCTTCATTGAGTGTACCTTGATCAAAATATTTCTCCATCAGCTTCTCATCATTTTCGGCAGCTTTTTCTACCAGTTCGTTGTGAAGTTGATTTGCTTTTTCTTTTTCGGATTCAGGTATCGGTAGTTTCTCAGGCTTTCCACCATCAGCTGGAAACTTATACATCACCATATTTAATAAGTCGATGATTGCATTGAATCCTTCGCCCTGGTTAACGGGATATTGCATTTGAGTGACTGCGCTGCCATAACTATTTTTTAACGAAGCCAGTGATGCATCAAAATCAGTTTTAGGATGGTCCACCTGGTTAATGGCAAAAATGATTGGCTTTTTAAACCGGTCTACATAATTCCATATTAATTCAGTGCCTACTTCAACTCCGTTTTGTGCATTGATCACCATCACACACGTATCAGCCACACGCAGGGCTGAAACCATTTCGCCAACAAAATCATCAAAACCGGGGGTGTCAATAATGTTGATTTTATAATCTTTCCATTCGGTGTGCATCGTAGTGGCAAATACTGAGTTGCCGCGTTCCTGCTCGATCTCGTGATAATCGCTTATGGTGTTTTTCCCTTCAATAGTACCTCTCCGGTGAATAATACCGGCTTCAAATAACATGTCCTCGGCCAGCAAAGTTTTGCCGGCCTTTTGCGCTCCCAACAGGACAATGTTTTTAATGTGTTTTTCATCATAGACTTTCATGGCTGTGTTGTTTTAAGGTTAATAATGCCGCAGAATGCGCCAGAATGACAGTCAGAAAACAGAAGGAGGGCATTTCGCGTGCTTTTAATTCGTTTCGCAACCGAAATTGATTGCGATTTACGTCAAGCGAATTAGTAAATGAAAATACGGATATAATATGATATAAATCAACTTCGACATTGATTAACATCACCCAAAGCGATGAATGGAAATTAGTTTGGTTTGAGTGGTCTTAAAGTTTTACCGGCTCCTCACGCTCACTTTCGTAGCCAAGCAATTTCATCATGCTCTTGCTGGTTTGCTCTGATGCAAAAAGTTCGGTCGTAATTTCTCCGTCTTCATTGCGGTTGATGAGCACGTGCTTAGGTGCGGGAATAAGGCAATGTTGTATACCACCATATCCGCCTAATGATTCCTGATAGGCTCCGGTGTGGAAGAAACCAATATACAATGGCTCTTCATCGGTGATCATCGGTAAGAACACTTCTCCTGTGTGCGCTTCAGAATTGTAATAGTCGTGACTATCGCATGTGAGGCCTCCGATGTTTACTTTGTGGTATGGATCATCCCACTTGTTAATGGAAAGAAGAATATATTTTTGATTGAGTCCCCATACATCAGGTAAATGGGTAATGAAAGAACCATCAATCATGTACCAGAGTTCTTTATCGTTTTGAAGTTTCTGATCCACCATGGAATACAATACGGCACCGCTTTCACCAACAGTAAAGCTCCCAAACTCCGTGAAGATGTTAGGTACAGGCACATTGTTCTTCTCGCAAATCCACTTGATGTTTTCCACGATCTGTTCGATCATGTATTTGTAATCGTATTGAAAAGTGAGTGAGGTTTTGATCGGGAAGCCGCCTCCGATATCAATCGAATCCAATGTATCGCAGATTTTTTTCATCTCGCAATACTTGAAAATAAAACGACTTAATTCGCTCCAGTAATAAGCGGTGTCTTTGATACCCGTATTGATAAAGAAGTGGAGCATCTTCAAAGAGGCTTTATCACTGGGAAGGATTTTCTCTTTGTATAAAGGCACAATGTCGCTGTAGCGAATGCCCAAACGAGAAGTATAAAATTCAAACTTGGGTTCTTCATCCGCGGCAACGCGAATACCCACTTGATAAGGGCGGTTTACATTTTTTTCGTAGGTGTCAATTTCACTCAGGTTGTCGAGAATCGGAATGCAATTAAAACCATCGTTAAGCAATTCTGTGATGTACTGCTTATACTGTGGCATTTTAAAGCCATTGCAGAGAATATACGTTTCCTTTGAAATCTTTCCACGCTCATAGAGTGAACGAACAATTGGAATATCGTAGGCCGATGATGTTTCGATATGCACATCGTTTTTCAGCGCTTCTTCGAGAATAAAATCATAATGAGATGATTTAGTGCAATAGCAATAGGTGTATTTGCCATTGTATTTAAAGCGCTCCATCGCATTGTTAAAAGTAGCCTGGGCGAAGCGAATATTCTCGCTGATGCGCGGGAGATAAGTGATCTTAAGCGGGGTGCCATATTGTTTGATAATGTCCATGAGAGGAACATCATTAAACAGCAATTCATGGTCTCTTACTTTGAATTCTTTTTGTGGAAATTCAAAGGTTTGTTCAATCAGCTCACGGTAGCTCTTCATCTTTTAATGATAGTTGTTCGTTTGGGGTTGGTGGAGGTCTGCCGAGCAACGAACAACGATCAACCAACAACCTAAAAATAGGGTGCAATATTGTGATAATTTTGCCATCTTTGCAATACACTAAAACAGTCATGGTAAATCGCTTTCCCCGTTTGCTATTTGTCCCTGTCCCCACAGGGCTTCACGCATTGCCCGACTTCTAAGGGAATCGGGAAAACCGCCTTTTTAGGCACTCGTGTGATTATTCCAAAAATTCTTAAAAGACTTTAATTAGTAGTTCCTGTGAAAGAGATTAAAATCATCGAAGTAAAATCTGAGATCGGTGCGGGCACAAGGGGTGCCAGCCTGGGAGTGGAGGCCATGAAAATTGCCAGTCTTGACTTGAAATCAGATCTATTCAGAAGATACGATTCCATTGAGGTAGAAAATGTGAATGAGCTGCTCTTCGATGGTGCCGAACATTCGCATGCTAAGTTTATCGATGGGGTGCTGATCATGGAGGAGCGTGTTTGCCTGGAAGTATATGAGCAGATTTTTGACGACTACTTCCCATTGATAATGGCGGGTGATCACTCTACCGCTTATGGCACCATAGCAGGTATAAAAAAAGCTTATCCAAAAAAACGCATTGGTGTGATCTGGATTGATGCTCATGCAGACATTCATACACCATACACCACGCCATCGGGCAATATGCACGGCATGCCACTGGCGATGGCTTTTGGTTTTGATAACTATGAATGCAAGGTGAATGACCCACGTGGTGAGACGGTAGAATATTGGGAACAGATTAAAAATGTTGGAATGCAGGGTCCAAAGATCACACCTGAAGACCTGGTATACATTGCGGTGCGTGATCTTGAAAAACCTGAAAATTATCTTCTTAATAAGTACAACATCAACTTCATTGAAGTAGAAGAAGTAAAGAAATTCGGTGCCGCTACCATGGCAGGCAAAGCATTGGAGATGCTCAATCACTGTGATGTGATTTATGTTTCGTTTGACGTAGATAGTATTGATAGTCGCTTTTCGACCGGCACCGGCACCCCTGTACCAAACGGACTTACCGTAGAAGAAGCAAAAGTTTTAAATGCCGAACTCTGTAAAGATCCTAAAGTGTGTGCCTGGGAAATCGTAGAGATTAATCCCACGCTTGATACGGAAAACCGAATGGCAGAAAGTGCATTTGAAATTCTGGAGGCATCAGCAAATTCTATTGTAAGTCGTCCGGTGATGGCAGAGTGATCAGAATTTTTTATTTTTAGATCAACTTCACACTTGTGGTTAAAGTAAACTTAAGCCATCCTTTCAGCTATTGCTTTTGTCTGTTGCTCCTTTGTTTTTCTAACAGTAAAACGTTTGCGCAAT
Organism: Cytophagales bacterium; assembly: GCA_031416795.1. Lineage (GTDB taxonomy): Bacteria > Bacteroidota > Bacteroidia > Cytophagales > Cyclobacteriaceae > ELB16-189. The sequence goes on from JANOUH010000348.1 coordinate 11,928, forward strand.
ACGAAACCGCTAACTGGATATTTAGTGAGTATACGCTGAGTTTTATTAGTGAGAATCCTGTTGCTACAAATCCTGTCATTTCCAATTTTAAGGGTGCCTTTGCATCGTGGTCATCTGATTCTGGAGTGATCATGATATCAACAGATGGAAGCACGGTATGGAATGGAAAAGGTGAAGTCATGAAGAACGGAGAAAATATTACTCCGTACCGAACTAATTCCATGATCATACCCAAACCTGAGTCGGATAGTCTCTATTATATTTTCAGCTATAGCGCATTTAATATTCCAGGTAATAACACTAATTATTACAGCTCTATTGTTTATGCATTAGTTGACCTGAAGGCAAATAATAGAAAGGGTGAGGTGATCGAGAAAAACAAACTTCTCTACAACAGCTTACATGGAACCTTTACGATATCAGGAAATTGCGAAAGGACTAAGTTTTGGTTAGTAGGTGATGTTGATGCAAATGTCATTGAAGGAAGTGATAAAATATTTGTTTTTAGGATTGATAAAAACGGAATTAGTGAACCGTTTACATCACGGCCCGTTTCATTTGGTAATAGCGCTCACTACAAACTGTCTCCAGATGCAGCTAAACTGCTGTTTACTGTAAATGGTCTACCAGGTCCTACGGGAACTTTTATTTCTGATTTCAAGTCAGAAAATCTTCCTGCTGATCCAATAGTAAATATCAAATTTATACCCGCGTATGGTGCAGGCGAATTTTCGGCCAATAGTCAGTTTGTGTATGTAGTGGAAAATTATGTTCCTAATAATAGTCGCATCATCCAATACGATATTCAAACAGGAAAATCTGTCGTGCTTTTTTCAGGCCCCGCATTTCTGGGAGCTCCACAGATGGCTGCCAATCATAAAATTTATATTCCGATAGGTGATGAAAAAAGAATGATGGTCATCAACAAGCCTAATCTGGAAGGGTTGCTGTGTGATTTCAGCTCCACCGGAATTTCAACACCGGTAGCTTCATTCGTTCTTCCAGCATTTGCTTCCAACCTTTTTTATAAAGGACCATTTCCTGCCAATGCAGGTTCTGATAAAATAATTTGCTCAGACGAAAGTGTGGTGATCGGAAGTTCTGATAACAACGCAACTACTTTCTCGTGGGAACCAACGACCTATCTTGACGACCCAACTAAACTTCAACCCACTTTTCATTACACCGGATCGGATAGTGGAATCAATTCATTTACTTATAAGCTTACCACATATTTTGAAGGTTGCTCTAATTCAGACCTGGTAGTGGTGAGGTTGGTTTCTAAACCTCAGTCACCCGTTATTCAAGGAAGTAAATCTGTTTGTCCTGGTGTTGAAGGTGTTGAATATTGGACTGAGAAGAAGGAGGGCTTTAGTTATCAATGGAATGTTAATGGAGGAATGATTGATGGTAAATCAAATTTAGATTCTCTTAGAATAAATTGGGGTTCATCAAACCCAAGTGCTCGTGTTGAGTTACAGGCCATTGATCAGCATGGATGTGATAGTGATTTTGCATTATTTAACGTACGAATAAACGTAGAGCTCCAAACGGAAACACCTCAAGGTTTGGATTCCGTCTGCGTTAACCTGACCAATCAGAATAAATATCAAATCACGAAGACAACGGGATCAACTTATACCTGGGGAGTTTTAGGTGGAGAAATTATGAGTGACCCCAGTGTAAATAAGGTCATTGTGGATTGGGGAAGTAATGCAGTTAAAAAGATTTGGGTGAAGGAAAAAAGTGTAACCAACGAAGCGGTCTGTTTTGGTAATTCGGATACCCTGAATATTACTGTATTTAAAGACCTTGCTTCAATTAATCTCGACTTTGTAACTGTTGATGAGCTTGATGAGAGAATAATCAATCTCCAGGCAAGTACATCTTATGCGAGTCGAATCAAAGAAGTTAGTATACTCTCCATGAGAGAGGGCTCTGGAATTTGGGAAGAAATCGGCAACGTTGCGTCAACTCCGATCATGCACTTATTCAGGGATAATTTCCTTACGGATGATTACAGCTATCAATTTCAAATTGATTTTTTAAATAAGTGCGATGAGAGATCTTCGAGCAGGATTCATCAATCAATTCGTTTAACCGCTGAAGGTGATGAAGAAAATAATTTAATTGATTTGCGTTGGAATGGTTATAATTTCTGGAATGTGGGGACCGTCAGCTACGATGTATTAAGTTCCATGAAGGAACCGGTGGAATATCAGAAGGTTGTAACGATACATGCCGACACCAGCGCGTCTATAAATGCTGAAGAAAGTTTTCAATACTTTCTAAAAGTAATGGCAGTGAGAAGCGATGGTGTATACGCTTCTTTGTCCAACGAAGTCAAAATCGATTTTGAACGTGAATTGGTAATACCCAATGTAATTACTCCCAACCAGGATGGATTCAACGATACGTTTGAAATAAAAAATATTAAACTATATCCCCAGAACAGGCTTGTTATTTTAAATCGATACGGCAAAGTCCTTTATGATCAATCAGGCTATCAGGGTGGTTGGAATGGTGAGGAACTGTCTTCAGGTATCTATTACTTTAATTTACTATTGCCTGAGAAACAAAAAGAGTTTAAAGGATGGTTGCAGGTGATTAGATAAACAAATTACAATGACTTTATCTATTTTTCTTCCGCTAATGTCGTCAACGCTTTAATCGTACTCATCAGATTGCTTCGGATTACCGGATCAGTAAACATGCGAGGTATGCTGCTGGGCATGGACAGAATACGATAGGTAGCTTTTACTTGTTGTGGAGATATTTGTTCAAGCTTCCAGCTGCCTGATAATTCCATTCGCGTTACATCACTTTCTACTGGGGCGAGTTTAGTGTCAATGGTGGATTCAAATTTTAGAAAGAGCTCTTTCCCTGGAATTTTCTCCACCAGGTCATATCGAAGAAAGTGGTCTTGATCGCTCACCGGCCAGGGTATATCGTGATAGGAGTATTCAAGCCAAAAAGCGGTGTCACGTTGAGGATACACTTTAAAATCACTCACATGCTTCTGCCAGATTTTGATTTTGGATTCGTCTTTCAGAATGGATAGGATTTTATACATCGAAGCATTGACTAAAAACTCGCTTTTTACTTCGCGGGCTTTTACGGAAGGCACCTTGCCGGGAAAGGTTATCCAACGTTCGTAAATAAATATGGGAGCTTCCTCCTTTACCAAATCAAACTTTACATTTTCATGATCCTGTGAAGAGGCGTAGTGCACGGTGAAAAGAATAACGGTGAGGGTGGAAGTAAACCGGATAAATGACAGTAGAGAAATCACGCGTATCGAAAATGTAAATGTTGATAGTACCAAAGATAGTTTACTTTACATATAGGACAATCCGTAAAGGGAAAACCCTCATGATCTGGCAAAAATATATTGGATAAACGAAAAACGATCTTTTTCATTGCTGGCTAATGGCTGTTTTGGTTTCTATTAACAGCCTGCCATTCAGATGTTTTAAAGCCTCTCAGTTTTATAAATTTTTTTATCCTAACCCGACAATGATTCCGTATTTTCGCACCAAATTTTGAACAGCCATGAGCCAAAACAGACCAATCTCAGATTTTATTGAAAAGAACTACCTTCATTTCAATGCCGCTGCCTTAGTAGATGCGGCAAAAGGTTATAAAAAACATATTGCAGACGGAAAAAAGATGTTGGTTTCCCTGGCCGGTGCGATGAGCACCGCTGAATTGGGAATCAGCTTCGCGGAAATGATTCGTCAAAATAAAGTTCACATCATTTCTTGTACTGGTGCCAACCTGGAAGAAGATATCATGAATCTTGTGGCTCATTCCCATTACAAGCGCATTCCCAACTATCGCGACTTAACGCCAGAGCAAGAGTGGGATCTCTTGGAAAATCATTTGAACCGTGTTACGGATACATGTATTCCTGAAGAAGAAGCATTCCGCAGATTGCAAGCGCATTTGTTTAAAGTGTGGAAAGATGCTGAAGATAATGGCGAGCGTTTGTTCCCGCATGAGTTCATGTTCCGCATGATCAATAGCAGTGTATTGAAGCAATATTATGAGATAGATCCTAAGAACTCATGGATGATTGCTGCCGCTGAGTGTAACATGCCGATGGTAGTGCCTGGATGGGAAGATTCAACCATGGGAAATATTTTTGCTTCCTATGTATTGACTGGCGAATTGAAAGCATCCACCATGAAGAGTGGTATTGAATACATGGTATGGTTGGCCGACTGGTATACCAATAATGCCGGAGAACACGGCATCGGTTTCTTCCAGATTGGTGGAGGTATTGCCGGTGACTTCCCGATTTGCGTAGTGCCGATGTTACATCAGGATCTGGAGCGCGATGGTGTTCCTTTCTGGAGTTACTTCTGTCAGATCAGTGATTCAACCACCAGCTATGGTTCATATTCAGGCGCAGTGCCAAATGAAAAAATCACATGGGGGAAACTGAGCATCGATACACCGAAATTTATTGTAGAGAGCGATGCGACTATTGTAGCGCCTCTGATGTTTGCTTATATTCTTGATATGTAAAAGTGGATTTGATTATTGGTAGTTCCTGGCAGCCGACTGCAAATGATTAAGCTCTAAACTATTCAGTATCTTTGTTTTAAATGAACTTAAAATATGAATTACAAAGTATCATTTCAGGAGTTGGCAAAAATTCAACAGGAAATCTTATTGAAGCAGCAGCCTACCACCTTAGAAAAAGCAAAGAAGCAAGTGGAGACATTGAAAAGAATGAGTTCACAAAAGATCAGGAAGCAGCGTGGCTGATTGAATGGATTGACCAAACAGTTAAATGGATTAAATCGTTTGATGAAAGTAGGTTTATAGCGAGAGGTGCAGAGCAACGTGTGTTTCTGGATAAGGATACACGATACGTGATTAAACTTAATGATTCTGTATTTTACCAATACTGGCTTGATTACTTTCATAATCTTTTGATTCATAATTTTCTATTCCCACAAACGGCTTATGAGTTGCTTGGTTTTTATATCGAACAAAAAGTTTTGCACGCTGTAGTGAAGCAACCTTTTATTGAAATAACAGAGCCTACCAATCCATTGTTGGTCAAAGAATTTTTGGTAAGCAATGGATTTCAGGTTAAGAAAAACAATGACTACTATAATTCCGAAGTCGGAGTGATACTCGAAGATCTGCATGATGAAAATGTATTGACCAATAAAGGAGCATTATTTTTTATTGATACAGCATTTTGATGCCAGCTTTTTTTGAGAATACTCAATAGAAAAAACTTAATTAAAAAAGAATATTGATTCGATGAACCTGGATATAGAATTACGTAATGCAATACAAAAAGCAATCTCTACACTTTTCAATCAGTCAGTAGAGCAACTACAAGTGCAACCTACCAATGCTGAATTTGAAGGTTCGCATACGTTGGTGTGTTTTCCTATTGCAAAAATTGCAAAGAAAGGACCCGAAGAGACTGCACGTTTGATCGGTGAATATTTACAATCCAATTCTGGTATTGTCAGTCGCTTCAATGTGGTGAAAGGTTTTTTGAATCTGATCATCAGCGATGCAGTATGGGTGCAGATTTTTGAATCGATTTACACAAATCCTTCTTTCGGAATTACGCCTCCAACGGGAAAGGAGATTATGGTGGAGTATTCTTCACCCAACACCAATAAGCCGCTGCACTTAGGTCATTTGAGAAATAATTTTCTAGGCTATTCCGTAGCCGAGATTTATACAGCACTAGGATATAACGTTCACAAAGTTCAGATCATCAACGACCGAGGTATTCACATCTGCAAATCAATGGCTGCATGGAAA
>JANOUH010000349.1:0-2456 GCA_031416795.1 Cytophagales bacterium
ATCCGCGAATCATCTCTTGATCGCGTGCGTGCCGGAATTGCCTCCATGCGAACAGCGGAAGACCTGCAACGCATTACGCCTCTGGTGTGGCATGAATTGATTACCCTCGGAGTTCCGTTTTTCCGATGTGGTGTGTTTATCATCAGCGAGGAAGATGAGAAAATTCACATGTACCTGTCCACCCCGCAAGGAAAGTCACTGGCAGCACTGCATTTAGATTTTGAAAGCTCCGTCACAAACCGAAAAGCGGTAGAACACTGGCGCGTACAAAAAGTGTATACCGAACATTGGGACAAAGAACAATTTGCAGCATTTACCAATTCATTGATTGAAGAGGGGCAGATCCAGGCGGCCAACACCTATCAGGGAGGAGATGAACCGCCTGAATCGTTAACGTTACAATTTATTCCTTTCGCACAAGGCATGCTATACGTGGGCAGTGCCGAACCACTTTCTGCATCGCAGATTGAATTGGTGCAGGCCCTTGCGGAAGCGTTCTCGGTGGCCTATGCACGCTATGAAGATTTTACTAAACTTGAATTAGCCAAAGCGCAGATTGAAAAAACATTAACCGATCTGAAGCAGACCCAAACACAATTGATTCAATCGGAAAAGATGGCATCGTTAGGAGAACTCACCGCGGGCATCGCGCACGAAATTCAAAATCCGTTAAACTTCGTCAATAACTTTTCAGAGGTCAGCACAGAGTTGATAGCGGAGATGAATGTCGAAATGGAGAAGGGAAACAACGAAGAAGCAAAAGAGATTGCGAATGATTTAAAGCAAAACCTTGAGAAGATAAATCATCATGGCAAGCGCGCTGCTGACATAGTAAAAGGAATGCTGCAACACAGTCGTAGCAGCAGTGGTGTAAAGGAACCAACGAATATCAATGTGTTGGCTGATGAATATTTGCGGTTAGCTTATCATGGCTTAAGAGCGAAAGACAAATCCTTCAACGCTAAGTTTGAAACTAGTCTTGACGAGGGGATTGGAAAAGTGAATGTAATTCCACAGGATATTGGCAGAGTGATTTTGAATTTGATTACGAATGCATTTTATGTTGTGAACGAGAGGCAAAAGCTACTAGCTACAAGCCACGAGCTACTAGCCAATTATGAGCCTACCGTTTCAGTTAGCACAAAGAAAGAAGGCAACAAAGTTTTGATAAGTGTTAAAGACAACGGCAACGGCATCCCGCTAAAAATTCTCGATAAAATCTTTCAGCCCTTCTTCACCACCAAGCCCACAGGGCAAGGCACAGGATTAGGGTTGAGTTTAAGTTATGATATTGTAAAGGCGCATGGGGGAGAGTTGAAGGTGGAGACACAGGAGGGGGAAGGAACAACATTTATCATTTTGCTCCCCATTGTTTGAATCTGCACTATCCAATAGTATAGATGCTTTGGATTGCCAACATCCCGCATTTGATACCCTAAGACTAAAATTATATTAATTTCAGACAGTTAATTCCATAAAAAGCATACTTTTTATGGAATATGTTCTATTTTTAGAATACAAAATAAGAAGGCGATGATTGAAAGAACATTACTTAAAGTGCTGGAAACAAGGATAGATTACAAAAAAGCACTCATCATTTTTGGCCCAAGGCAGACAGGGAAAACCACACTGGCAAAGGCCCTGGCCGATCTACTGCAACAGCCGGTTGAATATTTCAATGGCGATGCGGCTGTCACAAAATCATTGTGGAAAGTGGAAAATATAGAGGCACTAAAGCAAAGCTTCGGCTCAAAAAAAATAGTAATTCTAGACGAAGCTCAAATGATTGAGCAGGTAGGTATTATTTGCAAGCAACTCATTGATGCAAATCTGGGAATTCAGTTTGTAATTACCGGCTCTTCTTCATTTACCATTGCCGACAAAACACAAGAAGCATTAACAGGCCGGAAGTGGGAATATTTTTTATACCCCATCAGCTGTGCAGAACTGATGGCCTATCAAGGCGTGCCTACGTTTCTTCAATCTTTGCAGCAATACATGGTCTTTGGCATGTATCCCGAAGTGGTTACTCACATGCACGATGCTAAAGAAGTGCTGGCCAATATTGCCAGCAGCTATTTGTATAAAGATGTGCTGGCACTGGTGGGACTAAAAAAACCGCAGTTACTAGAAAAAATATTAAAGGCCTTAGCGCTGCAGGTGGGCAACGAAGTTTCACTCAATGAGCTAGCCACATTGGTTTCTGCCGATGTAAAAACAGTGGATAGCTATATCTATTTGTTAGAGCAGGTTTTTGTCGTATTTAGGTTGGGCACCATCAGCCGCAACGAACGAAACGAAATAAGCACCAAAAAGAAAATTTACTTTTATGACAATGGCATACGCAATGCGTTGCTGGGCAATTTTGCTCCCTTGTCTATACGGCAGGATGTGGGTGCTTTGTGGGAGAATTTCTTAATTACCGAGCGAAAAAAAATGCTGCAATACAATGGTTT
>JANOUH010000350.1:0-29917 GCA_031416795.1 Cytophagales bacterium
GCTAGTTCCACCTTGAAACATAGAAACCACTTGCTGCAGGTTTCCCTGGGCTACCTGACCTTTTAGTGTGTTCAATATAGAGCCAGCTACTTCCTGTATCGCTGCATTATTAAATTGATTTGGAATAGCTGGGTTCTTCACAATGGCATCACCAGCATTCTGCTCTACTAGTTTTACAAGTTGATCTAACATGATATTTTGTGGTTTAGGGTGAGATTAAAAATAGAAAAAAAATCAAAAAAACACATCACTATTTATTTAATAATCGCTTTACATACTTACCGATGATATCAAACTCAAGGTTAACAAAAATCCCGGATTTGATTTGATGAAAATTAGTGTGTTCATATGTATAAGGAATAATCGCTACGGTGAATCCATTGTCCTTGCTATTAAAACACGTGAGACTCACACCATTTATAGAGATGGATCCTTTCTCCACGGTTATATTTCCTAACGATGGATCATACTCAAAATTAAAAATCCAGCTACCACCGGCATCTTCTACAGAAATACACGTGCCTGCTTGATCAACATGACCTTGCACCACATGACCATCAAAACGGCCATTGGCAATCATGCATCGTTCCAGATTCACTTCATCTCCTGAAGTCAGTAATCCAAGTGTAGATTTTTTTAGGGTCTCATCAATGGCGGTAACCCAATGTCGATTTCCATCAACTTTGGTAACGGTAAGGCACACCCCGTTATGAGAAACGCTTTGATCTACTTTCAATTCGTGGCTGATACGACTTTCAATGCAGAAACTTTTGTTTGAGCGATCCTGCTTTATTTCTTTTACCAAGCCCAAGTCCTCGATTATACCGGTAAACATAAAATTGTAATTCCTGTAAAACTAAGAAAAGGTTCTATCTAATGCACAATATGAATCCATCCCTTTATTTTCTTAACGTTCTTAGAGGGATCATGTGTATCTAATCTAACATCTGCATTAAAATAATAAACTCCGGAAGGCACTGGCTTTCCAAAAGAATCATTTCCATCCCAAAGTATCGATCCCTCGTTTTGAATACTTACAATTTTCTGACCCCAACTATTGAAGATAGAAAGCATTACATGGTCTATAAACCGAGAACAAAACTGATCGACTTCAAATAGCTCAAATTTATCATTATAGTCATCACCGTTTGGAGTGAATACGTTAGGAATAAATACGGAAGGACAATTATCATAACAAATAACTTCACTTACCTCACTTTCATTTCCAGTCCTGTCAATTGCAGTAATTTTATAACACCGGGCAAGCTTTGTCAATCCGGTTTCGATAAACTCATTTTCATAAACTGAGCCCAATAGACTAAATTCCTCTTCAGAAGAATTTGCACCATACACATGATACTTGTAAACATCCTTCTTGCAGGAATCATCAATCGGCTCCAACCATTGTATTGTGTTGCTAAAGGTTTTCTGCGAACAAGGTGTTTGAGAATTAAATAGATCACAATCAATTTCCACTTGAACCAACTCTGGCTTACAAGGTGGAGTCGTATCAAGGGTTGTAGAGCAAACCACCTGCGAAAAATTTTCTATAGGGGATTGAATAGAAGGATTACCATAAGTTCCCCGGGTTTTAATGCGATAACAATAAAACTCAGAATCATTAAGGTCTTTACCTTGAAAAGCTCCCTCATCAAGGTAATAAAATCCGTTTTCAACAACGTTCACACTATCAATCAATATCAGGCTATTTTCTTGAGAACTTTCATCATATCGATATATTAAATGATACGGGTTATCCTGCATACTATTGCTCCATGGCGTGATTGCTTCCCAATTCAATTCAATACTTTTTAATTTGGGCGTTGCACCGTTCCATACTGATGATGCTATCGATGAGGTGTCAATCGGAATGAGAGTAGAACTGTTTAATAACCTGGCCAAAAGAACGATTCTATAATTGTAAGCAAAATCCCTGGTGTTTAATCCTCTGTCGGTAAACGTTGTATCAAGAACGTTACTGGAATTTATCCTGATAAGTCCTGCATCACCCGTCAAACCATTGCTTCTATATAATGCATATTCATAGGGTTTAACATATTCAGATTGACTGAAATCATAGGGGCTTCTCCAACTAATTATCATTTCACCAAGTTGTTCATCTGTCTTCGCCACAGAAACATTAGTGATCACGGGAGCATCTGCTAGAATTGGTGGTAGACATAATTCGTATGACACTTTGCTTTCTGCCCCGCCAACCAGAGGGAAAAGTGCGGTAAGTCGATAACAAAATACAGCGCCAACATCCAAGCCAAAGCCATTATTGTCATCAACAAATTGGGATATGTTGGGCGCGACCTCATCAATCATGGTATAGCCTGCAAATTTTGGCAACCCAGAAACACAATCATCAGGATTATATGCATAGGATCCCACTCTTCTCCAAATTTGGATTTTGGTAGCATTTGGACATAGATAGGGCGACCATTCAATCATTGCTTTCCTTCGCATTATGTCTAATTCAGCCTTTGAAAGAACCAGTGGAGGTGCTGCAACTTTTATATTCCATGTCTTGTAGCGTACCAGATTCGGACCAGACGGAGGTTTATCTGTTATTTTAATGGTGATCTGGTATGGTTGATTTCGAACATCCTCACAAGAAGGCTTCCAAAGAAAGGAAATTGATGCAGCAGGCGTACTCGGTTGAAATATCGAAGGATTCGGAGAGTAAGAAGCAGGATTGCTTTCTATTGAAAAGATCCCTGAAAACATTTCAATTTTAACATCATTTAAATCAGGATCTGAACCAAAAATACTTTCAGAAATAGTGGTGCCCGCTGAAACACAAATATCCTGTGGAATGACCAAATCTGGTCTTTTGTTATTGCATTCCTGTACAAGTATTTGCATATCCCTTCTCACTGAGCCCAATTTTAAAAACACATTATTTATCTTTCTCCACTCCTCAATGATAAAGGCAACATTATACTCACCAACCAACCCAGGTGCGTCCCATGTAATTGTGCCAGTAACTGGATTAATCGAAAACTCAGGTTGTCCATCGCCTGCTTCATTCGCTGTGTTAAAATCATTGTAAAATGAAGAATGATTTGGCGGTAAATAATTTGTGGGCAGGTCCTTGGCGGCCAACGGTGTAGCAATCTTAAACGACAAGCTATCGCCATCCTCATCAAAAGCTGCAGGGTTGTGAAAAAAAACCAGGCCAGAACATGCCTGGTCTATGGGTGGAGCTAACAGTTTAGGGGAGTTATTGCAGGCCTGCTTATTAAAAGAAATTAACGTTTCAATAAAAAAAGGCGTACTGCTGGAATTCTGAATATTTAAAATGCCTGCATTTCGATTTGACTCTGAATACCCTATCGTATAAAATCCGGTTTGCGCAAATTTATGATTAATTGAAAATTCAAAAACGCCTATCGTTGGGGACAAATCATTTCTAGGAATAAAAGTACCAACCGGAACAATCATTGCTGATCCATCCCCAAAGGTTAATTGCCCATCACCAGGAGGAATTGGCGATGTGGTATTGCCATACATCATCAGGGTTATCGAAAAAATACCCTCTTGACAATTCGTTTGTGTTACAACAATCTGTCCCGCCCTTATGTGGAAAGATGATCCTGAATGATAACATAGAATAAGTAGAACAATCAAAACGACAACCAAACAATTGAACCTCATGTTCTCTGTGTTTATGTCCCATTAACGACAAACCAAATTCAAAAGTATTATCGAAAATATTACTTTGAATCCTTCTTCTTCAAATTTTCTTTCTCCACCGCCTCTTTCTGATCCGACCTTACTGTTGGATAAACAATACCCAACTGATCCAGATATGATTTGTACTTAGAGGGGTTATAGTAAAACGGTTTTAGCCTGGGCGCATACTCTTCCATGATTTTTTTATTCAGCGTGATAGCCGGATTATCCTTCTCTCCCACCAACGGAGTATATTTTAAATCTTTCGTTTGTTCATTGGTATAGTACATCCAGGCATTTTTTTAAAATTTCAGGTTTCAATAGCATATCTAACATGGTCATCACCTCCGCTTTGGCGCCATAGACAATTCCTTTATGAGCAATCGGTGTTGCCATTGAAATAGCATTGCTCCAATGGTGACCTGGCAAACCTGGAATATTGGATGGATAACGTAAAACAACAGTAGGCACTGTCCAACTGATATCAGCAATATCATCCGAACCTCCCCCCATGGCCATGAGCTGACGCCCCATGACATTTACTGGTCCTGTTGGACTTGGCATACTTAACGTATCCAACTTAACTGCCAGTCCTTCAATTTTTGGAGCGCCCAACTCTATCTGAGTTGCCTTGGCAAGGAGTTGATCTTCTTCTGACCATTTTGGAAGTCCCACCTTCTTCATGTTGTCATACATGGCTTCGGCTATGGGTTTATTAAAATGGCCAGGCCACGCAGAGCCCAAAATCTCATAGGTAAACTTAGTGTCTGTCATTAACGCAGCACCCTCAGCCACCTTCACTCCAATGTCAAAAAGTTTTTTAATGTTGGGATAGGTACGCTCTCTGAAATAATACCATACCGATGCTTTTGATGGCACAACATTAGGCTGATCTCCACCATCAGTAATTACATAATGCGAACGCTGAGTTAATTCCAAATGCTCACGCCTGAAGTTCCATCCTATATTCATGAGTTCCACAGCATCCAATGCACTTCTCCCGCGCCACGGAGCGCCAGCAGCATGAGCAGCAGCTCCTTCAAAATTGAAACGAACAGAGACAAGGCCGTTACCTCCTGAATCACCATGACCCACACCCAGGTTATTGGCAACATGTGTGAATATACAAGCATCTACATCTTTAAAATATCCAGCCCGAACATAGTATGCTTTCGTACCTACCAATTCTTCTGCCACACCAGGCCATAACATGATCGTACCTGAAATTTTTTCACGCTCCATCATTTTCTTCATAGCCAGCGCAGAGATAATATTTAAAGCCTGGCCAGAGTTGTGACCTTCACCATGACCTGGAGCACCGACCACAATAGGATCAGCATAGGCAACACCGGGTTTCTGCGATGCCTTAGGAATGCAATCAACATCGGAACCTAATGCAATCACTGGCTTTCCGCTACCGTTAGCCCAGGTCGCAATCCATGCGGTGGGAACGCCAGCGACTCCTTTTTGTATTTTAAAACCTTGCTTCTCCAATAAACCAGTGAGGTAGTTAAACGTCTCATATTCCTGAAAGCCTAACTCGGCAAAACTGAACAGCATATCGTTGATCTGCTGACCGAGAGTCGCATACTTTTCCACTTCGAGAGCAGCCTCCGCTTTTAGTTTTTCCACTTGCTGAACTTCCCTTTGAGCAAAAAGAAGAGATGAACTAAAAACAAATAGAAGGATAAATAATTTCTTCATATAATTTGGTTTGGTCTGATGCTAAGATAGGTATTGAGGATTGCGGTTCCAATAGAATTACAAGAGCGGAAAACTTTCATTTTAAACTATGAATATTAAGTAAAAGACTTACGCAATGATTGTTTATCATATGTACTTATTGTTCGGAGTTAAAATATGAATATAGAATGATGATTAACGAATGTAGCATGATGAAGTCGGGAGGAGCCAACTTCCTAAATCACTATTCATTATTCGACATTCAATAATTAATATTCAATTGATGTATCAGATTCATGCTTATTAAACTTTTGCGCGGCCTGTGAGGATGATCGGGATACGCTGTTATTGCCGCGCATACCGCAGGCAGGTATTACAAACGCACTTGTTACACATTTCAACCCCTTGACTATACATTAATATTAGTCGGACAACAATGATTGTTTATATTAAATTAATATTTGAATTTGCTATTCCATCACTACATTTTTAAATGGCCAAAGACAGCAACATCGTTCATCAGTATTTCAAAAAAGAAATGGAAGGAGGTAAAATATTAGTGAAAGTGAATCCTATTCATTTTACAGGCACCGAACTCACGGTGGATAAATCCGGTGAGTTGCAAAGCAGAGATCTGGAATTTGACGATCAGATATTTGATGACCTGAAGCATGATGGGTTCATCGAAGTAAACGCGCTGGAGTTTAATATTTATTTATCCGGATTATTGTGATTGTTGCGCGTAATGCGTGTCTTTTTGTTATTTTTGTGGCGGCAAATCGGCACGACCAGCTCCTGCTGAACTCCCCCAGGACCGGAAGGTAGCAAGGGTAGGCGGTTGTAGCGGTGCGATGTTCGGTTTGCCACTTTTTTTATCCCTCTCTCCACAAGAACCATCAAGGTTTTTTCGTTTTTTGAATTAGTTTTGCATCTCATTAACCATTTTTTCCATGAAGTTTTTTATCGACACTGCCAATCTTAACGAAATCAAAGAAGCGTATGATCTGGGTGTGCTGGATGGCGTAACGACCAATCCCTCGCTCATGGCCAAAGAAGGTATTGGTGGTAAAGAAAGAATAATGGCTCATTATAAGGCCATTTGTAATGTCGTGGATAATAATGTAAGCGCGGAGGTTATTGCTACTGATTTTGAAGGAATGATGAGGGAAGGAAGGGAACTAGCCAAGATTGACGATAAGATCGTGGTGAAAGTTCCGATGATCAAAGACGGGGTAAAGGCAATCAAGAAATTCACCAGCGAAGGTATCCGTACTAATTGCACGTTGGTTTTCTCACCAGGTCAGGCATTGCTTGCGGCAAAAGCCGGAGCCAGTTATGCTTCTCCTTTCATAGGGCGTTTGGATGATATCTCTCAGGATGGACTGGAACTGATTGCCCAAATTCGTTTGATCTATGATAACTATGGATATGGAACAGAAATTTTAGCGGCCAGTGTCAGACATACCATTCATTTAATTAAGTGTGCTGAAATTGGAGCTGATGTTGCCACCTGCCCGCTCAGCGTGATCATGGCGTTATTAAAACATCCGCTTACGGATAGCGGCCTGGAAAAATTCCTTGCCGACTATAAGAAAACAAACGGTTAAGAATTCAGCTCCTGGTATGGTTGTCGTGAAACAATCTCTAAGTATCTCTGAAGAATATTGAAATGGAGAATATGTTTTCAAGCGATCCTGTAATACGAGTAAAAGACGCCAGCATTTTTCAAGACAACAACACTGTCCTTAACACGATCAGTTTTGAAATTGATAAAGGAGAATTTGTTTTTCTAATTGGACGAACAGGATCGGGAAAATCTTCACTGCTAAAAACATTGTATGCAGACTTGCCTCTTCACATGGGCGAGGTTACCGTGGCTGGTTTCGATATCCGAAAAATCAAAAGCAGTCAGATTCCACTCTTAAGAAGAAAGATCGGAATCATATTTCAGGATTTTCAACTCTTTCCTGATCGCACGGTAGGCGAAAATTTGAATTTTGTTATGAAAGCAACCGGGTGGAAAGACGGTGCAAAAATGAAAAATAGACTTGCCGAAGTTTTGATGCAGGTGGGTCTTGGATCAGTTGAAAAAAAGATGCCTCATCAACTTTCCGGTGGCGAACAGCAGCGTGTGGTAATTGCCCGGGCGCTTATCAACGAACCGTTGATTCTTATTGCCGATGAGCCCACCGGTAATCTGGATCCTAAAGTAGCGAGTGAAATTCTCAGATTATTTCAGCAAATAAATAAAAGCGGAACCGCTGTACTAATGGCCACTCACAGTTATGGCTTAATCAGGAAATTTCCAGCGCGCGTACTGAAATGTGAAGACGGTAACATGGTGGATTCCAATACAGAGCAATTTGAATTCAAAAGTGAAGAGGAATTCTAAATAGCCACATCCTCCGATTTCTTTTCAGAGTCTTCAAGATTCTTAATCTGCTGATTAAGTAAGTCGATACGCACCAGCATATTCAGGATAAGTGCATCTTTTATTTTTTCTGATGGATGCGCCTTCATTTGCTCACGTAGCACTTGATACATGGCATCAAGCTTTTCTAAATCCTGAGCAAACGAATCATCATCATTAAATTCCTGAATGTTGCTGATCAGTTCTACCTTATCGGCAATCTGCTCATTATAGAAATTCTCTAAATCATTAAATTCCACTTGAAGTTTAGCACGGTCGGCACCAGCCTGTTGATTGAAATTTCCGGATACCATTAAATAAACCGATAGTGCTAAAAATAAAACCGCTGCAGCCCGCCATACGTGCACATTGCTCCATAGCGCCACGCTTCTACCGGGTAACTTGCTTTGAATCTTAGTCCAGGCATGATCAGAAGGTTGTTTGTCATCAAACTCTTCCCGATGTTGCTTGATAAAGTTTTTTAGTGAATCCTTCATATTATTTTGATTCCAGTATTTCCTTCAATTTTTTCTTTGCTCTGTTGAACTGAGATTTTGAGGTTGATTCCGAAATACCCAATACCTCTCCGATCTCACCATGATCATAACCTTCAAACAAATACATCGACAGTACGGATCGGTAACCATCGGGAAGAAGCTCAATAGCCATCTTTACTTTCTCTACGGTAAAAGGATACCCATCCAAAACGTCTGCTTCCTCCTCTTCTTTTACATCCCAACGATCATCATCCGGTATACGCTCCAACTTCTTTTTATGTAGTTGGTTAATGGCTTTGTTTATGACTATGCGTTTAAGCCAGGCTCCAAACGTTGAGTCACCACGATAATGATGCAGGTTGCTAAAAGCACTGATAAACGCCTCTTGTAATACATCCTCCGCCTCGACTTCATCATTAACGATGCGATAGCCAACATTATACATGCTACGGCTATATAATTTATAGAGTTCATAGTAGGCCACCCGGTCGCCCTGGCGGCACCTATCAATGAGTTCCTGATGAATATGTATAGCCTGAGCCTCCAAGCAAACCTAACTTAGTTTACAGACAAGCCAGCCGACATAAGGTTGCATCAGTTACTTTACTTTGGCCAGATTCTCCTTTGCCAATAAAAAATCCGGTGCAATAGCCAAAGCTTCTTCAAAAAATTTCCTGGCTGCAACCTTGTCTCCAAAATGGTCCAATTGGATCAATCCCTTAAGGTTTAATAGCGAAACTTTCATAGGATACTCTTTAGATTTATTCTCCGCATCCGTAAAAACCACTTTTGTAGTATCAATCTCAGTTTTGCTAATTAGGATATCGATCGTGGCAAGGCTTTCCGTGAATCGCTTTAAATCGTATTGCAGAAAAGCCATTTTGTATAAGGTTCCAATAGTGTTAGAAATTAAATAGAGGCTCTCATAGTTTTGCAATGCACGATCCTTGACACCCATGGATTCGTAACCTACCGCAGAAATTTCCAATGCCGGAATGCTCTTTGGATTGCGGGCCAGAAGTTGCTGTGATACTAAAACTGCTGGAACATATTTCTGATTTTCATAATAGTAATAGGCCAGACTATAAATCAGAGAGTCATTTAATGGATTCTCAATGATCAGGTCATACAAGGCATCCTTGGCTACATCAAAATCGTTCCATTGAACTGCCGTGAGGTATTTTTTATAAAAGTGTTCTGTTAGTGGACTCTCCTGTTTCTTTGTTTCTGTTTGAGTAGTCGGTTGTTTAGTATCCGTTTTTACTGGTTGTTTAGTATCGGTTTTAACAGGCTGCTTTTGTGCCTGCGAAAAAACCTGAAGTGATAGGAACACCAAAACAAGAGAGACGATGACGCGCATTTTCATAGATTATAATTAATTAAACACATTAAGAATTGATTTCACTGCTTACTAATCCTTTTCGTTGGGCTATTTTCAATAATAACTCATAAGCCTGTTGCCTATCGTTTTTAATTATGCCCTCCAGGATCGCTTCTTTTATTTCCTCTTTGATTTCACCAATAACCGGGCTTGGCGAAATATTAAACAACTTAATTATTTCATCACCAGACACTGGTGGTTGAAAATTTCTAATCTGATCTTTTTCTTCCAACTCGATCATCTTCTTTTCAACATGTTCGAAGTTTCGCAAATACTTCGCCACCTTTTCATTGTTCTTGGAGGTGATATCGGCTTTGCATAACATCATAAGCCCTTCGATGTCATTGCCTGCTTCAAAAAGCAAACGCCTGATGGCTGAATCAGAGACTTCTTTAACCAGAGCGATAGGTCGCAGATGAAGACGAACTAATTTCTTTACCAACTCCATCTTTTCATTCAATGGCAACTTCAGTCTTCTGAAAATACCGGGCACCATGCGGGCGCCTTTATCCTCATGTCCATGGAAAGT
Organism: Cytophagales bacterium; assembly: GCA_031416795.1. Taxonomy (GTDB): domain Bacteria; phylum Bacteroidota; class Bacteroidia; order Cytophagales; family Cyclobacteriaceae; genus ELB16-189. The sequence goes on from JANOUH010000350.1 coordinate 10,179, forward strand.
CCAACCAACCGTTTTATCAAATCGTTTGGTAGCTGGCTTGGCTATATCATGCAAGATAGCTGACCAACGTAGCCAAAGATCATCCGATACTTTTGAAACATTATCCAACACTTGCAGTGTATGGAAAAAATTATCTTTATGCGCTTTGTTATCCTGATATTCTACTCCATGCAAAGCCACCATCTCCGGGAAAAACTGTTGCAACAACCCGCATTGAAAAAGTAATTTAAATCCATACGAAGGCACCGGTGATAAAATGATTTTATTCAATTCATCAATAATGCGCTCCATCGATACAATCGAAAGGCGGTGAGTATTTTTGATGATGGCTTCGTAGGTATCGGCATCGATATCAAAATTCAACTGTGAAGCGAAGCGAATGGCTCGCATCATTCTCAGTGGATCGTCAGAAAAAGTAATGTTCGGATCAAGCGGTGTTTTGATAAGCTTTTGCCTGATGTGTTCAACCCCTTCGAAAGGATCAATTAAATCACCATAATTAGTTAGCGACAAACTTATAGCCAATGCATTTATTGTAAAATCTCTTCGCTGCTGATCCTCGGAAAGAGTGCCGTCTTCCACCATTGGTTTTCGTGATTCATTCCGGTAGGATTCTTTTCGTGCGCCAACAAACTCCAGATCAAAATCATGGTGCTTGATCATGGCCGTGCCGAAATTCTTAAACACAGTGACCTGCTCATTACCTAAATCACAGCCAACCTGGTTTGCCAATTGAATACCGCTACCGATACAAACAAAATCGACATCCTTGCAAGGTCTGTTCAGGATCAAATCTCTCACAAACCCTCCTACCACATAAGTCTCCAGCCCCAGTTTGCGCGATGCACCGGAAACTACCGCAAATATTTGATTACTATCCAGTTCGTTCTTAAAGTTCATTTCCCCAATACTCAAATCAGGGCTAAAGGTAAGGACTAATTTCAGTATTTGTTGAGAACAGGGATTGGTCTATCACTTTTGCGTGAAAGTGGGGCAAGGAATATACTTTTTCCATTTTTTCTTCTTCGTACTGTGAAGTATCGGAAGACTATATTTTACAGGTGACCCATTATAACAGGATCATCCATTAAATACTAACCGAGATTCAGCTGATCAAACTTGCCCTATTTCTTGTATACCAATGAAGGAGATAAAACTCCCGTGTGATCCTTTTTTTTAGGACCATAATGCGGAGAAATCTTCAAAAACTTTTATTGCCAAGATTAGTATTAGATCATGACTGGGTACGGTCCCATCAGAATCAAACATAAGCTGATAGTTTGTTCCTATCTATCGAGCGGAATGCATGGCCAAAATTGAGTCCTGTCAAGACAACTTATTGATCGTTTATAGGAATATAGAAAATTAAATTAGGATGAATTCATACCCGCACCGCCTGCCTGATCGAGTTAGACAAAGCATTTCGATGATCAGTAGGGTTATCACAGCGTTGATAACCGCAAAGGCATTCCGCATAAAACCACTGATGCGTTTAAGATTTGAAGGTTTTTCATTTTCACCCAGAAATCTGATATTTTTTGAAAAGCGAGCGTGAGTATAGAGGGTCAATTACCTACCTTTGCGACCAAATTTCCGGGATTACGCATGTCTTCTGCTAAATACATCTTCGTTACAGGTGGTGTTACCTCCTCTTTGGGGAAGGGCATCATATCCGCTTCTTTAGGTAAGTTGTTACAAGCCAGAGGCTTTTCTGTAACTATCCAAAAATTTGACCCGTACATTAATATTGACCCCGGTACTTTAAATCCTTATGAGCATGGGGAGTGCTATGTGACGGATGATGGGGCCGAAACCGACCTGGATCTAGGACACTATGAGCGGTTTCTCAATATTATCACCTCTCAGGCAAACAATGTTACTACCGGCCGGATTTACAATAATGTAATCACCAAGGAGCGAAAAGGTGAATATCTTGGTAAAACGGTTCAAGTAGTGCCCCACATTACTGATGAGATAAAAAGGAATATATTCCTGTTGGGTGAAAGTGGGAAATATGATTTCATCATTACGGAAATTGGTGGTTCAGTGGGTGATATCGAGTCGCTTCCTTTTGTCGAAGCGGTGCGGCAGGTGCGTTGGGACTTAGGTTCGAACAACGCCCTGGTCATTCATTTGACTCTTATCCCCTATTTAAAGGCCGCTAAAGAATTAAAAACCAAGCCAACACAACACTCCGTAAAAGAACTTCTTTCGTACGGAATTCAGCCTGATATTTTGGTTTGTCGCACCGAGCATGCGCTATCGATGGAAATCAGGAAAAAGTTGGCGTTGTTTTGCAACGTCAATCTAAACTCGGTGATTGAAGCCATCGATGCGGAAACCATTTACGATGTGCCGATGCTCATGAGAAAAGAGAAACTCGATGAGCGTGTTCTTTCAAAATTAAAAGTTACTGCCAAGCACGAACCGGATCTTGAGCAGTGGAAAGTATTTTTGGGTAAACTAAAAAATCCAATCAATGAAGTTACTATTGGATTGGTGGGTAAATATGTAACGCTTCCAGATGCTTATAAATCTATTGCCGAAGCGTTCATTCATGCAGGAGCAGAAAATGATTGTGAGGTAAATCTGAAGTGGATTTCTTCTGAAGACATTCACAAAGACACCGTGAAGAATATCCTGGGTGGTTTGGATGCTATACTAGTAGCTCCAGGTTTCGGAGAGCGAGGACTGGAAGGAAAAATTGAAGCCATAAAATATGTCCGTGAAAATAAAATTCCATTCTTAGGGATTTGCTTAGGCATGCAATGCGCAGTGGTTGAATTTGCACGCAACGTGCTCCATTTAGCAGACGCCAGTACGACCGAATTGAACCCCAAGACAAAGCATCCGGTAATTGACATGATGGAGGAGCAGAAAAAAATTACCAACAAAGGCGGCACGATGCGATTGGGGGCTTATACCTGTAAGATTAAGAAAGGGACAAAAGCATTTCATGTTTACGGTGACACCTCCATACAGGAGAGACACAGACATCGTTATGAATTCAATAATAAATACCTGGACCAGATGGAAGAAGCTGGTTTAAAAGCAGTGGGTATTAATCCGGATACGAACCTGGTGGAGATTGTCGAATTAAAAGATCACCCGTGGTTTATTGGAGTGCAGTATCACCCTGAACTAAAAAGTACCGTATTAAATCCACATCCTCTATTTGTAAAATTTGTTGAAGCTGCGATGACTCATAAAAAGTCAGAGTCGTAATCAACTTCTCATCATTAAAAACTTGTTCAGACTTATAACTCATGGATAGAAATTCAGCAATTGGACTTACTCTTATAGCAGTACTCCTGCTAGTATATTTTAATTTTCTCGCACCAACTCCACAACCTGAAACCGCTCAGCCGGCCCAGGTTACCTCATCAGCTTCAGACAGTGGTAGTATGATAGATTCACTCTCCCTGTCGAATACTGTTGATAGCACTGTGATGCAGCAATACGGCTCGCTCTCCTCTTTCCTGGCTGGCAACGAGGAATCGACTACTATTGAAAACAATGATTTAAAAATCACTTTATCCAATAAAGGATATTTGAAAGAAATTCAACTCAAGAATTTCAAGACCTATTCACAAGAACCATTGTTTTTGGCTAAGGGTGGAAATAATACGTTCTCCTTAGTGGCCAGCTACGAAGGAAAAGAGATTGACTTGTATAAGTTATACTATCAGGTTGAGTCTTCCAAGAAAGCAGACACTACGTTGATCATACTATCGGCCAAAACCGGTGAAAGTTCTTTCATTAAACACATTTATTCCATTCCTCCTACCGGTTATCAGATCGGTTATGAAATACAAACCAGTGGCATTTCAATCAGTGGAAAAAATCTAACATATCGTTGGAGCAACAAAGTAGCACTTCAGGAAAAATCAATGGATGATAGTCGGAATAAAACAACTATTAACTACTATGATGTAAATGGTGACTTTGACGGGCTTACTGAAACATCCACCGATCTTGAATCTGATGCCTTAGCCGAACCGGTAAAATGGGTTGCTGTGCGTCAGAAATTTTTCATTTCATCGATCATTGCAAAAAACTCCTTTTCAGGCGGAGAGGTCAAGACATTTGCCAATCTCAATGATTCATCCATTGTAAAAGATGCCAACGTAGAACTGTTTATTCCCGCAGAAGATCTTGCCTCGAAGAAAGCTTCGTTTCAATATTACTTTGGACCAAGCGACTATGATATCCTACCGGATATAACGGAAGGATTTTCTAAAAATTTGAGCTTGGGATGGCCTCCCATGCTGTGGATCACCAAATATGTTTTGATTCCGGTTTTCAAATTTCTGGAACGGTTCTTTAGCAACTATGGTGTCATCATCATGCTGTTAGTACTGTTCGTTAAGTTGGTGTTGTTGCCGTTGTCTTATAAGTCGTATCTCGGCATGGCCAAAATGAAATTGTTGAAGCCCGAGCTTGACCTCATCAAGGAAAAGAACGGAGAGAACATGGCTCAAAACCAACAGGATCAGATGAAGCTTTACCAGCAGGCAGGTGTTAACCCGTTTAGCGGATGCATTCCATTGCTCCTTCAGATGCCAATTCTATTTGCCATGTTTTGGTTCTTCCCAGTGGCTATTCAATTGCGGCAGCAACCATTTTTATGGGCTGAGGATTTGTCCGCATACGATTCTATTGCCACCCTTCCATTCACCATTCCTTTTTATGGCGACCATGTCAGCCTCTTTGTGATTCTAATGACAGGCGCCTCTCTGCTTTCTGTTTGGCAGAACAATCAGCTTAGCTCTGTACAGGGCCCTATGAAATCCATGCAATACTTCATGCCGGTGGTTTTCATGTTTATACTTAACTCATTCTCTGCAGGTTTAAGTTTCTATTACTTCTTCTCCACCATGGTCACCTTTGCCCAACAAGCTATTATCAAGCGATTTGTGGATGAAGACAAAATAATGGCGGTGATGGAGGACCATAAGAAGAAGATGTTGTCAGGTGCCAGCACGGGCAAAAAATCAAGTTTCATGAGCAAATTGGAACAGGCGATGAAAGCCAGCGAAGAAGCCCGCAGGGCATCCAAAAAGAAGTAACCGGACATCCAAAACACTGAAATTCGATTTTCAGGCGCGTTGGTACATCCGTACATTACCCTATATTTGTAATCCCGATTATTTCGGGGTTATTTTTTTAGCTAACCATCACGAAGTCCTTAAAATGGGTAAAATAATCGCAATAGCGAATCAAAAAGGAGGAGTAGGTAAAACCACCACGGCAATCAATTTAGCTGCCAGCCTGGCGGTTTTGGAGTGCAAAACTTTGCTGGTCGATGCCGATCCTCAGGCAAACTCTACGTCTGGTTTAGGCATAAATCCAAAGGAGGTAAAAAAAGGGATTTACGAGTGCATGGTGGATGGAGTGAATCCTACTGATGTTATTGTTCAAAATGAGCTTAAATACCTTCATGTACTTCCTTCTCATATTGACCTGGTGGGTGCAGAAGTTGAAATGGTAAACATTGAACACCGTGAAGAGAAGATGAAATTGGCACTCGCCAAAATCAAAGATCAATATGACTTTATCATCATCGATTGCTCACCTTCTCTGGGATTAATCACGATCAACTCCCTTACGGCTGCTGACTCGGTGATGATACCGGTACAGTGCGAATATTTTGCGTTGGAAGGTTTAGGAAAGTTATTAAACACAATCAAAATCATTCAAACACGCCTGAACCCAAAGCTGGAAATCGAGGGCATTCTTTTAACACTCTATGATTCCCGTACATCGTTAGGAAATCAAGTGGTAGAAGAAGTAAGAACACATTTTAAAAATATTGCATTCAACACCATTATTCCGCGCAATGTGAAGCTTAGCGAATCGCCAAGTTTTGGATTGCCTGTAATCGTGCATGATGCTGAAAGCAAAGGGGCTATTAGTTACCTTAACCTGGCCCATGAAATTTTGGATAAAAATGGTATGTCAAAATGAGCAAGAAGAAAGCATTGGGAAGAGGACTGAGTGCACTTTTAAGTGACACTCCTGACGAGGAAAGGCTTGATGTAGATGTTACCAGTCCCGTTGGTTCGCATACTCCTGCTCATGAGAACATCAATGAAATTTCGTTAGATGAAATTGAGACTAATCCATTTCAGCCGCGGCAGCACTTCGATCAGGAGGCTTTAAGAGAACTTGCAGAGTCCATCAAACTACACGGTATAATTCAGCCGATAACAGTTCGAAGGTTATCGCAGAATCAGTATCAACTGATCTCTGGTGAGCGAAGATTTCAAGCCTCTAAGCTGGCAGGATTAAAAGCAGTTCCTGCTTATATCAGAACAGCCGATGATCAGCAGATGCTGGAGATGGCACTGATTGAAAACATTCAGCGCGAAAATCTTAACCCTATCGAAATTGCATTAAGTTATCAAAGGCTAATTTCAGAATGCAATTTAAAGCAGGAGGAATTAGGTGATCGCGTTGGAAAAAACAGATCGACTGTTACCAACTATCTTCGCTTACTCAAACTGCCACCAGATATACAAATTGCACTGCGTGACAATCGCCTCTCCATGGGTCATGCGCGGGCTATTGTAAGTATAGAAAACCCAGACTCGCAGCTTTACATTTTTAAAAAGATACTGGAAGAAGATCTTTCTGTTAGAAAGGTTGAAGAACTGGCTCGTCAGCTAATGACTGAAAGTAAAGAACAACCTTCAAAGCCAGTCACTACATCTTCTCATTCTAAGGAAATTACTCAACTTCAGACAAATCTCTCTTCGCACTTTGGCACGAAAGTTAACGTTAAGAGTGATGGAAAGAAGGGCGAGATACGTATTCCATTCCTTTCGGTAGAAGACCTTAATAGAATTCTGGATATCTTAAAAGTCTAACATGCGTGGTTCATTTTTTCTTGCCTTACTCCTATTGGTAACAGCAGAGTTCTGCTTGGCGCAAGAAATTAAAAAGGACTCCCTGACAATCAAAAAAAATCCTGCAGATACTTCCTTCTTATCGGGTGATAAACAAATCGTGGAGATAGAATCATATGCAAAGCGGTTTGATCCGCGTAAGGCATTGATGTTTTCAGCTGTCTTCCCTGGTGCTGGTCAATTTTACAATAAGAAATACTGGAAAATGCCGCTGGTGTATGGTGGTTTTGCCGGCTTGCTGTATGTCGTAAACTTTTACGACAAGGCAAATTCAAGATTCAGGAAAGAACTTTTTGAAGTTATTAACAATACCTACACGGGGGTAAAAACGAAGGAGCAAATCCGAATACAAGTTGACAAAACCAGAAGAGAACGAGATTTCTATATCATCATGAATGGTCTTTTCTACTTATTACAAATGGTGGATGCGCACGTTGATGCGCATCTTAAAGAATTTGACATTAATCCTAAGATGCAGGTAAGGCTCGAACCCATGATGGAAAATTCTATGATGACCGGTCGCAACACGGGTATCGCTTTGAAAATAAAGTTTTAGTGAATTAACAGATACGTCTTTATAGATCAGAAAATGAAAATAGTGTTGATTGGCTATGGTAAAATGGGCAAGACCATTGAAAGGATTGCTCAATCGCGAGGCCATGAAATAGCAGGCAGAATTGATGTAGGTGACGATATTGCTCTCTTTGATAAGACTGTTGATGTTGCCATCGAATTTACCCAACCAGAAGCAGCAGTAACTAATTTAAAAACCTGTTTTGAAAAAGGAATCCCTGTAGTCTGCGGAACCACGGGATGGCTTGGTTATAAAGATGAAATTGAAGAGCATTGCCAGGCGAAAAACGGTACTCTTTTATATTCATCCAATTTCAGTTTGGGTGTTAATTTATTCTTCAAATTGAATGAATACCTTTCCAAACTGATGAATCGGTATGATCAATATGAAGTATCCATCGATGAAACACATCATACCCAAAAGAAGGATGCTCCAAGCGGAACTGCCATTACACTAGCACAGGGTGTATTAAAAAATATCACAAGGAAAAAAGAATGGAGCCTGGGTGCAACCAAAAACCCTAATACACTCGTTATTAACTCATTCCGTGTTGATCCGGCCCCAGGTACACATGTAGTTAAATATTCATCAGACGTAGATGACATAGAGATCACTCACACTGCCCATTCAAGAGAAGGTTTCGCAATGGGAGCTGTGCTTGTTGCCGAATGGCTTGCAGGAAAGAAAGGGATATATACCATGGATGATTTTTTGCAGTTGTGACCCTTTCTAACTCAAAAATCATTTTATTTGCCAGATTTTTAACAATAATAGAGCTATGAATTGGAAGTTTTGGGAGAAAAAGCCGAAAGCACAGGAGAAGAAACCTAAGTCAGCTTTGCGCGAATGGTGGGATGCTGTTTTGTTTGCGGTCGTAGCGGCAACATTGATTCGTTGGCTTATCATGGAGGCTTATACCATTCCAACTCCTTCCATGGAAAACTCTATGCTGGTTGGTGATTTCTTGTTTGTGAGCAAGTTTCATTACGGAACACGCACACCTCGCACGCCATTGCAAATTCCGCTTACCCATCAAAAAATCTGGTTTACCAACATTCCATCCTATGTAGATTGGGTTCAACTTCCAACATCCAGGCTTCCTGGCTTCAGCGAAATAAAGCGAGAAGATGTAGTAGTTTTCAATGTGCCGCCCAAAGAACTTAATGAAGGAAAGGATTATCCGATAGACTTAAAGACCAACTACATTAAGCGTTGTGTCGCTGTTTCAGGAGATGTGCTTGAAATAAAAAATAAGCAAGTGATTATTAATGGCAAGCCGTCAAACAATCCTATTGACATGCAATTCAGCTATTTGGTCACCTCAAAAGATGAAATCAACGAGCGCAATTTCAATAAACTTGAATTAGACCCTGACGATTATACTTACTTAGGAAGGCCCGAAGAGAACAAAGCAGTCTATCAAATGTTTTTGACCAACTCAAAGGCAGCTGAAATCAAGACTCTTCCTTTTGTTGTTTCCGTTACGGATGATTACCGGACAGGTGAAGGTCAGGATTCCAGAACTTTTCCAGGCTCTAAATACACACCCTGGAATGGGGATAACTATGGGCCTCTCACAATCCCCAAAGAGGGAATGAAGATTTCCGTAAACGATTCAACCTTGTCCATTTACGGTGGAGTGATACGTGACTACGATCACAATAAGAACGTGAAAATTGAAAATGGTAAACTTTCCATTGAAGGCAAGGAAGTAGCAGAATATACCTTCAATCAGAATTATTACTTCATGATGGGAGATAATCGCCACAACTCACTGGATTCCCGCTATTGGGGCTTTGTGCCTGAAGATCACATCGTGGGTAAAGGATTCTTTATCTGGCTTTCCATCGACAAGTATGCCGACTTCATTCATAAAATTCGCTGGAGCAGATTCTTTAAATTGATCCGATAATCATGGTTAGTTGTTGGTTATTCGTAGATGGTCCAAATAACGAATAACCAGCCACGAGCTTCACCAATCAATCTCTTTTAGTCCCTTACTCTTCAGGTATTCATTTGTTTTGCTGAAGTGCTTGCATCCGAAAAATCCACGATCGGCAGAGAATGGTGAAGGATGAGCAGACATTAAAACAAGGTGCTTATTGCGGTCGATGATCTCACCCTTTTTCTGAGCGTAAGCTCCCCATAATAGAAAGACGATGTTATTTTTCTGATCGGAGATTTGCTTAATCACGGCATCCGTAAACGTTTCCCATCCTTTGTTTTGATGCGATCCTGGGGTAGAGGCCCTTACTGTAAGCGTTGCATTTAGTAAAAGGACACCTTGATTGGCCCATCGCTCCAATTCACCACTTTTCGGAATAGGCTTACCTAAATCGCTATGTATTTCTTTAAAGATATTTTTAAGTGAGGGGGGCATGGTTACACCATCTCGCACCGAAAAACAGAGGCCATTGGCCTGGCCAGGCCCGTGGTAAGGGTCCTGCCCTATTATCACCACCTTTATTTGATCAAAGTCGGCACAGTCAAAGGCTCGGAATATTTCCTTTCCAGGCGGGTAAATCGTGTTCGCTTGATATTCCTGTTTTACAAATTCAATAAGCTGCACAAAATAAGGCTTATGAAACTCCGTTTCTAGTTTTGACTTCCAGGAAGGAGAAATTTTTACATCTACACTCATTAAATTTATTTTCGGTCAATGAACTTACTTAGCGGGTTGAAAAATAGAAAAATTTGATATTTTTGAAAGCATGATCACTGAAATAACACAAGGAATTAAGGTAAGTGTGGAAACGGAGTACCAACCATCGTACTCAAGCCCCAGCCAATATCACTATGTGTTTACCTATCGCATCACCATTGAAAACCAGAGTGAGTACACCATTCAACTACTCAGGAGACACTGGCATATTTACGATGCCGGGTTTACTCCACGCGAAGTAGAGGGAGATGGAGTAGTTGGGCAACAACCTGTACTTGAACCCGGTCAGAATCACCAATATGTGTCCGGATGCAATCTCAAATCAGGGATTGGTAAAATGGTAGGCACATATCAAATGGAGCGCATCGTTGATGGGGTGAGATTTGAGGTTGTTGTACCAGAATTTACTATGATAGCCCCTATTCGACTTAACTAAACTCACGGTTTAGCTTCCTGAATTTTTCTGCCACAATCAAGTCAATATAACTTCAACACCGGGCCGTGTCTAAATTATTTCAGATAAAATCTTATTTCAATCATTGGCTGAATGCTGTTGACGCACACTCAATACACTCACCTTTCTTTTTTGATTTTTATAATAAGGTTATAAAAAAAGAAAATCAGAATGCACCGGATTTTGCCGCCATTGAAGAACTGCGGCATAAATTGTTAGTGAATACTACCGAAGTAACCATCAACGACCTCGGAGCCAAATCAACCCATTTTAAAAAGGATAGCAGGACCCTTTCAAGAATTGCAGAAACCAGTCTAAGCCCGGCAACTTATTGCAGGTTGTATCATCGAATCATTCACTATATAGAGGCAACTCATATTCTTGAACTTGGCACTTCCATGGGGATGACAACACTTTACCTGGCGCAGAAAAAAAATGCCCATGTGACAACCTTTGAAGGTAATCCATCCATGATTAACGTGGCACTTACTCATTTTGAATACTTCAATACTAAAAACATTGAACTGGTAGAAGGCAACCTGGATGCTGAGCTTTCTAACTATCTATTGAAGCCCGCTAAAATTGATTTTGTACTAATGGATGCCAATCATCGCTTTGAGCCTACGATGCGATACTTCAATTTACTTTCAAGGAGAATGGCTGACAAAGGAGTCATTGTAATCGATGATATTTACTATTCAGAAGAAATGAACCGCGCATGGAAGGAACTTAGCAATCATCAACTGGTATATGGCAGCCTAGACCTGTTCAGGTGCGGAATCCTATTTTTTGATCCGGCTCTTAATCGACAGCATTACATTTGGTCGGTTTAATCGACATTGAAAAAACAATATTTTAAGGTTAATTTTGCGCACTGATTTAAAAAACCATGAGTCAAGCTACTCCTCCTATCGAACCAAAAAAAGCAGGCAACAGATCAACGGTAATTATTGTTATTCTTTTGATTATTGTATTAGTACAAAGCTTCAAGATATACCTCGACTATAAAGAAAAAGTTGAAGTAAAAGAAGAATTAGCAACCACCAGTGAGGATCTGGCAACGACCATGCAACGCCTTAACGATGTAAAACTTGAGCTTGATCAAAAGATATCGGAGATCGCCAAGTTGGGGGGTGATGTCACTGAACTTGAGAAAGCCAAAGCAGAAGTGATGGCTGAACTTAAACGCAGCAATACCAGAAGCACAAAAGCCATTAAAGAATTAAAAGACCGTCTTGCTGGTTACGAACAATTACTTGTGTTAAAAGATGATGAGATTACCAAGCTTAAATCCGTAAACAAAGAATTATTTTCTGAAAATAAGAACTTGAAAACCACTCAAAATGTATTGAACGATTCTCTTAATCGGGTGACCAAGAACAAAGATGAGCTGGCAACCAAGGTGGCGATCGCTTCTCAACTTAAGGCCGAGAATGTTACGCTGGTCTCCGTTAACTCCAAAGGCAGGGAAAAGGAACCTCCATTCCGTAAAAAGCAGCTCGAGATAATTAAGGTTCAATTCTCAATTGCTGAAAATAAAGTGGCACCGGTTGAAGGTAAGAAAATACTTATCCGGGTGATGGATGAAAGTGGTCAACCGATTTTTGATACCACAAAAGGGTCTGGCACTTTCCTACTGAATGGCAAAGAAGAATTTTATACTGCCGCCCAGGAAATCCTGTTTGATAACACCGGCCAGAAACTGATATTCACTTACGAAAAAGGATCTGAATACACAGCAGGAACCTATCAGGTTGAGATTTATACCGATGGTTATCTGATGGGCACCACTCAGTTCGTGGTGAAGTAATTAGTCCCTGACGCTATTCAAGGATAAAAGTTTGAGTATCCAGTTTGGAAGTGGTTTTGAGGCATCGCGTTTTTTCAAATTGAGGTACCATCCGGCTTTTTCAACAATCGGTATTTTGTGGGTCTCCACTAATTCAACCAATGTGCCATCCGGGTCTTCGCAGTAGGCAAAGTGGCCAGCTGCTTTACCCATATCAAATGAATTTCTGCTATCTACTGTGAATTCAAAACCTGCCTTCCTGCATCTCGTTGAAAGTGAATCCATATCCAATACATCGAAGCATACGTGAATGTATCCTTTATCGCCCCACCATCTATTTTGAAATATTTTTTCTGCCTTTCTTTCTGCCACCTGAATCAACTCTATTTCATGCTGACCCAACAATCGCCCAAAAGCGCCCCTTCTTGATGAAGAAGAGCGAAGCAAAACACGTCTGAATGGATGGCAACCACCAGCCAAACTTGAAAGATCTTCAAAACGCTGAGTTTGATCGTAGACCACTTCATTAAATCCCAGCATATCGCGATATAATTTTAACGCTTTGTCGATATCGGTAACACCAACAACACAACCTGCAACACCACCCAAATTCTTATTTCGATGTTGAAACCAGCTAATGGATTCAATTACCTCGATCAGATTTGAATAGGGATCTTCCAGATAGAAATGCAGGCGACCATCAGGTCCGACAACCGGTTCGCTCAATAAATTGACACCTTTGGATTGAAGGTCTTTGTAGGCCTCCTTAACGGAACGAGCCTTTATTTTGACTGCGGTAACACCTGTATCTCCAAGGAGTATTTTACTTGAAATATCCTGTGGTTTACGGCTAGTGTATTGCCATATTTCCAGCCCTGCTCCGCCTTCGAGGTTCATTGCCAAAATTGCATATCGCTGGTGAGCTTCATCACCTGTGTAACGCGTCATCAGAGAAGCCGTAGCATGATCTCTGAATATTGGCACATTCATTCCAAACGATTTTCTATACCAGGCCCAGGCCTCTTCAGCATCTTCAACCCCTAATCCGATTTGCTGAATTCCGTTAATTTGATAACTCATTTCCTAGCGAGATGTAATAATTGATTCAATATAATTTTATCAGAATGTGTTCCAGTAAGGTTATCATAATAAGTTTTGATCGCCTAACTAAAAGCCCCCCTATCTAATTTAAGTTCGTAAAATAGGAGTTTATCTTTATAATTCATTATCGGAGTAAGAAAACGCCTCAATCCTTAAAATAATTACATCGATGGAAATCATTGATGTTATTTGAACAATTTAACCTCGATTGATATTTTATGCCCTCTGATTGTAAATGACGGCTAATCATAGCGTTTAAAACGTGTCACCACAAAGACAAAACCCTCAATAATGAAACGTCTGCGTCTACAATTGCTTTAACTTCGAACCCTAATACTGAAAATATATAATGGACATGAAAAAAGGGTTATTGATTATCTTCCTGTTGGGAGTTGCGTTAACAGCCAATTCACAAAGCAAACCTACACACGAGGCATTTGATGCTTTACTTAAAAAGTATGTTTCGGTAGAAGGGAAAGTAAATTATAAAGGATTTATTAAAGATTCGGCTAACCTTAACGGGTATCTGAACTTATTGAGTAAAACACCTCCTGATGAAAAAACATGGTCTAGAGAAGAGCAAATGGCTTATTGGATTAATGCTTACAATGCGTTCACCATTAAACTGATCATCAAATACTATCCAATTAAGAGCATTAAAGACATTGGCAGCAGCATTCAGATCCCTTTTGTTAATACACCCTGGGATATCAAATTCATTGCTATTGGAAATGAAAAATTGGACTTGAACACCATGGAACATGGGAAACTGAGAAAGTCATTTGATGATCCCAGAATTCATATGGCTCTGGTATGTGCTAGTAAATCGTGCCCGATTTTACTCAACGAAGCGTATAACGCTAGGAAGCTCGATGAACAACTTACCCGCCAAACCATAGCCTTTTTTGCCGACTCTTTCCGAAATAAGGTATCGCCTGATAGACCTCAACTGAGCATGATTTTTAACTGGTATGGCATGGATTTCAGCAAAAATGGTCGTTCGGTGATCTCCTTTGTGAACACGTACTCGAAAGTAAAAATCAAACCCAAAGCTAAAATTGACTATCTCGATTATGATTGGGGGCTTAATGAGTGAAAAAAGGCCAATTCGAGGTTATTTTTCAGGATTAGTTGGCACTTCAGGACGATTTTCATATTTTTGCACCTCATTTTTAAACAATTGAAATAACTCATGAAAAACTACGAGACGGTATTCATTTTAAATCCCGTTTTGTCTGAAGACCAGGCAAAGGATACTGTCGAGAAATTCGTGAAGGTGTTAACAAAAGCTAAAGCTGATGTTATCAACGTAGAGAAATGGGGACTTAAAAAGATGGCTTATGCTATCCAAAACAAGTCTACCGGTTTTTACAACCTCATCGAATTCACGACTACCTCTTCCGACTTGATCAACATACTCGAAACCGAGTACAGACGAGACGAATCAGTAATGCGCTTTATGACAACAGTATTGGACAAACATGCTGTTATCTACAATGAACGCAGACGCAAAGGCGAATTTAATCGCACTAAAAAAACAAGCCCAAGAAAGGAGGAAGCGAAATCATGACATTAATGAACGAACCCATCAAGCGCGCAGAAATTAAACCTAAGTATTGCCGCTTCAAGAAAAACGGAATCAAATACATCGATTATAAAGATCCTGATTTTCTTTTAAAGTTTATCAACGAGCAGGGTAAACTATTGCCCCGCAGACTTACAGGCACAAGCTGGAAGTTTCAGAATAAAGTATCGCAGGCAGTTAAAAGAGCCCGTCATATTGCTATTCTTCCTTACGTAGCTGACTCTTTAAAATAACCTCAACCTGTAAGCATTATGGAAATAATTTTGAAACAAGATGTAACAGGACTCGGTTACAAAAATGATACGGTAAAGGTGAAACCTGGTTATGGAAGAAACTTTTTGATTCCTTCAGGTGTAGCTATTATCGCTAATGAGTCAAACAAAAGAGTGGTTGCGGAGAATATCCGTCAGGCCGCTCATAAGGCTGCTAAATTGAAGCAGGATGCTGAGGCATTGGCTGCAAAAATCGGTGAACTTACTGTTGAGATCGGAACTAAAGCTGGCGAATCCGGAAAGATTTTCGGTGCCGTTACAGCCGTTCAGGTATCTGATTTTCTTAAGACTAAAGGATTTGAAGTTGATCGTAAGAAGATCCATTTCAAAGAGCAACCTAAGCAAATTGGTACTTACACTGTTACCCTTGATCTTCACAAGGAGGTTAAACACACCATCAATGTGAATGTTGTAGCTGAATAAGGTATATCACGTTATACTAAAAAGGCCTTGCTAACAGCGAGGCCTTTTTTATTTATAGAAAATCTTCTGATTGGTCATTCGGGATTCTCAATCGCACGCACCAATTGGTCGTACCAGCCTTCTCCATATTTTCTTATAAGAGGATCCTTCAAGAATTTATATAAAGGAACCTGAAGGGACTTGCCATAAGAGCATGCAGCAGAACAAATGTTCCACTGGTGATAATTCACGGCTTCAAAACCTTTCTTATTCCTGGTGATCCGTATTGGATACAAATGACATGAAATCGGTTTTTTAAAACCAATTTTTCCGTCCAGGTAAGCCTGCTCGATACCACACTTTAAAACGCCTTGGGTATCGTAATGAGAATAAGCACATTCCTTCCCTCCTATGGTTGGTGTAGAGTAATCTCCATCTTCATCGAGAATATAAGTACCCTGTGCTTCTATGGCTTTGATTCCTTCCGGGGTTAAGTAAGGTATAACCTTATCCAGAATTTCATTCATAATTGGAAGCTCTTCTTCTTCCAGCGGAGCACCCAAATCACCTTCCACGCAACACGCTCCTTTGCACTTCTCCAGATGACAAACAAACTCCACATCTTTGATATCATCCGAAACCAATACCTCACCTACTCTGATCATTTCTTTCCTATTTTAAATTTCAATTTAGCGCTTTGTGTATCGCCCTTTTTCTTTTCGTAAAACTCTTTGTCGGCAATGTAACAATGTCTTTGTATTTCTGCGTGCACCTCCCCAGCTTTATCAACCCATTGAATTAAAAAATCATATGTGGTATGCCCATGCTCCTTCACCCTGGTTTTGATGTCTTCCAGCACTAGACATGTCACTTCTAATTTCGCAAACAAAGTTGCGCGGGCAGGTTTCTTAAATTTTATACTGGCCGATTTATCCCAAACCACAAAAGAAGGTCCCAATGATCGAAATAACATCAGCATATAAAAAGGATCGCTTGCAGAAAATATGTTGCCACCGAAAATAGTACCTACATAATTGTACGTCCAAAGATTAAGACGAAGTCTGAGATGAACCTCGGTGGAGTCTGCAGCCCAAAAAATAATCGTCCCTCCTGTGCCAAAATACATGGGATACCAATTCATCAGCGTTCGGAACCACCAACTTTTAAGCGACTCCTTTTTATCTGTTTTTAAAAATTCAGGCTTCATGAAATGAATTCAATGATTTTTTTGCTGAAGGATTGATATCCATAACTCAAAGTAAATCAACCCACTTCGGCAAACCTATAAATAAATGATTGAATGAATATTTTCTTATCGACACCCGGCTTGAATTTGATGTTTATCCATTCACTTAGTGTCTCTATATTGCAAGTGTTTTATGATGAATTACCTAGATAGCCTGAACGAACCGCAGCGTGAAGGCGTGATGAATACCGAGGGGGCTTGCATGATCATTGCGGGAGCAGGCTCTGGCAAAACGCGTGTACTTACCCTTCGAATCGCCCACCTGATACAGAGCCAGCATGTTGATCCGTTCAACATCATGGCGCTCACATTTACCAACAAGGCCGCTAAAGAAATGCGCGATCGTCTGGAAAAGATGGTTGGCACTGATGCAAAGAACTTATGGATGGGTACCTTCCACTCTGTATTTGCCCGAATTCTGCGAGCCGAAGCACATCATCTTGGCTATCCGAGCAACTTCACCATTTACGACACAGACGATTCTAAATCTCTACTACGCAGTATCATTAAGGAGTTGAGTTTAGATGAAACTCAGTACAAAGCAAATGTGGTTTACAATCGTATCTCATCGGCCAAGAACCGTCTCGTATCCTGGCAAGAATACCTTAGCAATCCGATTCTCACGGCAGATGATACCGCCAATATGCGTCCTGAAATCGGAAACATCTTCAAGGCCTATTCACTGCGCTGCTATAAGTCGGGCGCGATGGATTTTGATGATTTGTTGTTTAACACCGATAAGCTTTTCAAAGAACATCTCGAAGTTTTAAATAAGTATCAGCACCGGTTTCAATACATGCTGGTGGATGAGTTTCAGGATACGAACCTATGTCAATACTTCATCATTCGCAAGCTCGCTTCGGTGCGCGAAAATGTTTGTGTGGTCGGTGATGATGCCCAGAGTATCTACGCTTTCCGGGGAGCGGATATATCCAACATTCTGAATTTCGAAAAAGATTATCCAGACTTACGCATCATTAAGCTGGAGCAAAACTATCGCTCTACCCAAACCATTGTAGAGGCTGCCAATTCTGTAATCGCTAAAAATAAAGCTCAGCTTCCTAAAAACGTATGGACGGCCAACGAAGAAGGAAACCTCATCGAATTAATCAAAGCCGTTTCCGATAACGAAGAAGGCAAGCTCATTGCCTCTTCCATTTTCGAAGAGAAAATGCAGCAGCAATATAAGTTTAGCGACTTTGCTATCCTGTATCGCACCAACAGTCAGTCACGTGCCATTGAAGAAGCACTTAGGCGGATGAACATCAAGTATAAAGTGGTCGGTGGCCTCTCCTTCTATCAACGCAAGGAGATTAAAGATGTGCTCGCCTATTTACGTTACTCACTTAATCAACAAGACGAAGCATCTTTTAGAAGAATCATCAACTATCCTAAGCGCGGCATTGGAGATTCATCAATCGATAAGATTGTAGTAGCCGCAAATGATCACGCCATTTCCATTTGGGAAGTACTTCAAAACGCAAGTTCGTTTTTAGGAAGTCGTGCCTCAGGGCCTATTGAAGATTTCGTTACCAAGATCAAACGATTCGGCATCGAGATTCAGAACAAAGATGCTTATGATGCTGCTTCTGATATCGCCAAATCATCGGGCTTGATGAAAGAACTCTACGAAGACAAAACGGTAGAGGGATTGAGTCGCTATGAGAACGTACAGGAATTACTCAACGCGATAAAAGAATATGTAGAAGATCCTGAAAAGGAAGACAAGAGTTTGGGTGCATTCCTTCAGGAAGTTTCATTAATCACCGGTCAGGATGAAAACAAAGACAACGATCCCGACAAGGTAACCCTGATGACCATTCACATGGCCAAAGGACTTGAGTTTAAGAACGTGTATATCGTGGGTATGGAAGAAGATCTGTTTCCATCTCAAATGATGTTAAGCAGTCGTTCTGAATTGGAAGAAGAAAGACGTCTATTTTACGTGGCCATCACACGAGCGCAGAAGAAATTATTCCTCTCCTACGCACTCACACGTTATCGCTTTGGTCGATTGAAAAATTGTGAGCCGAGCAGATTTCTGGATGACATTAGTAGTCGCTTCATCAAGGTAAGTAAGAAGCTGGCGAATGTGGAGTCAACACCAAATCCGAATTTTGCCAAAAGCTTTGTGAGCGGTATGAAGAAGACTGTGGCCTCACAGCCTGTAGCGAGAGCAGCTGCTTACAAGCCATCGGCTGACTTTGCCCCGAGTGACACCAGCGCGTTAAAAGTGGGTATGAAAGTGGAGCATCCAAAATTCGGCTTTGGATCGGTACTTAAAATCGAGCAAATGGGCGCAGAACGCAAGGCCATGATCAATTTTGCTGATTTTGGAGAGAAGACCTTATTGCTTAGCTTTGCAAAACTCAAGATTCACAGTAATTGATGGATGTAAAGAAGATCATAGAAGAGATTGAAAAATTACCATCTGAAAAAAAAGCAGAGGTGTATTCTTACGTCAATTCAAAACTCCGAAAAAAAGAATATTTACTTTCAATTATTAATGAAATCAAGGGATCTGGAAAGGGCATTTGGAATAGCGATGCCCAGGAGTATGTAAATCAACTTAGAGATGATCGAATTTGATTCCGTTTTCTTTGACACAAGTCCGTTTATTTACTTGATAGAAAATAATTCAAAATATAGCTCAGTTGTTGCAGATTTTATTGCAGATCAAAGTATTAAGGAGATTTTGCTAACTACAAGCGTAATAACGATATCCGAATTTCAAGTCAATCCCAAG
>JANOUH010000351.1:0-6200 GCA_031416795.1 Cytophagales bacterium
GCCCCCAATCAAACTCAAAAAGATGGACTCAAACAAAAATTGGAATAAGATGAAATAGTTTTTTGCCCCCAACGACTTTTGGAGGCCAATGATACTAGTTCTTTCTTTCACGGAAACAAACATGATGTTGGCAATGCCAAAACCTCCCACCAGCATGGAGAATCCCCCAATAATCCATCCGGCTAATCCTAACACATCAAATACACCACTGATGGCGTTGGCAATGGCCTCGGGCCGATTCAATTCGAAATTATCTTTTTGAACCGGTTTCAATCCACGCTTTACACGCATGAGACCACGTGTTTCATTTTCTAATTCAACCAATCCAATATCATCATCAAAACCTTTTAAACCAATATTTGATCCGGCTTCAAATTCAGTCCAATGACCCGTTCCTGTTTTAAACAACTTTCGAAATGAATCGTAAGGAATGATACAGGTATAATCCTTGCTCGTATTGCCAATAAAACTTTCACCCTCCCTTTTCAAAACACCGACTACATTGTATCGGAGATTTTTAATTTTAACATAAGTGCCCGTCAAATCATCTCTGCCAGGGAATAAAGCCTGTGCAACCTCATACCCCAGAATCACCATATTTCTTCCTCCTTCCACTTCAGCAGAAGTAAAGTATCTGCCCCGTTCAACATTAAGTTCAAAAAGTTTATCATAATCCAGGGAAGCACCGTTAAGACCTATTCTGTTAATGCTGTTATTCTTACTCTTCACCGTAACCTCGTTAACATCTGCAAAAATTGATACCACCTGACCCGTGGCTAAATTGGCTTTGAGAAATCGGTATTCGCTGACAGAAGGATTTGGTCTTTTAATGTAATCTTTCCACCAGTCGCGGGAATTGCCCCCGGTGAAAGGCCACTTTCCTACATAAATCACATTGCTACCAAGAAAATTTAAGCTTTCCCGAATGTTCTTCTCCAGCGAGTCCACCAACGTGAGCACGGCTATAATTGAAAAAATTCCGATCGTGACCCCGAGCAGTGAAAGAATCGTTCGTAATAGGTTGGATTTCAAAGCTCTGAAAGCAAATCCAAGGCTTTCAAAAATTAATCGGAGGGTAAGCATGTCGGTTAAACGTAAGTTTACCGTTTCTGGGTTGCACTAAATATTGATTTTTGATGATCCTTAAATCATTTTGATATACATGTTCACAGATTTGAAGTCCCATTTACGAGTCTGAAGATTTGGATTTTATTCAGACAGGAGGGGATTACCCTCTGTCTGTCTCTGATGATTTACGAAATCTAACTCTGGATTTTCCCGGACAGTGTGAATGGATTATTTTTTCTGATTATTTGTCTTCTTTCTTCTTTTCTTTAGACTTCGCTTTTTTCTCTTTTGATTTTGCTTCGGTTGCAGTCTGTTGCCCAAACTCTTTTCCTGATACTTCTCCTTTGTTTTTGCCCTTAGCCTTACCTTTATTTTCATCCATCTCCTTCGCTTCCTTTCCTTCTTTAGATACCTTCTCTTCTTTAGCTGCTTTTTCCTCTTTAGCTACTTTATCTTCATTCATTTCCTTCCCTTCTTTTGCTACCTTCTCCTCTTTCGCAACTTTCTCTTTCTTTTCTTTTTCCTTCTTAGGATCCTGATCATGTGCCATGGCCACACCAGTATAGCCGATCATAAGGGCAGCCATTGCAGCTGTATAAATTATCTTTTTCATAGTTATTTTGTTTTATAGATTACAAATGTAAAAGAATGGTCTTTAAAAGTCCAAACATCGGTATTTACATATCCTCACTTTTGTCGATCAATAAACACTTTAACCATCTACTATGAAGTTTATCATCCCAGCGATTTTATTAATACTAAGTGGCTGTAGCAGCAATACAGAAGAAATTGCAGCAGAACCGGAAATATACTCTCTGTTAGGTGACGAATTTTTTGCCCCCTCAGAAGTAAATCCAAAACTGGATAGCAACCTGGCTGTAGCCAGAAAGAATTTTGATGCCAATCAGTCTGAAGAAAATTATATCTGGTTGGGAAGAAGAACTGCCTACCTGACCCGGTATAATGAGGCCATCGATATTTTTAGTGAGGGCATTGACAAGTTTCCAGACTCCTATCGCTTATATCGCCACCGTGGCCATCGCTATATCTCACAAAGAAAATTTGATGCCGCTATAGCCGACTTAACAAAAGCTTCTGAACTGATGCAGGGCACACCTTTAGAAATGGAACCGGATGGTCAACCCAATCGATTAAATCAGCCACTCTCCAGCACTCAATTTAACGTGTGGTATCATCTTGGCCTGGCACATTATCTTAAAGATGAATTTGATCTTGCCGAGAAAGCATATCTGGAATGCATGAACGTTTCGAATAATGATGACCTCATCACCGCAACAGTAGATTGGCTTTACATGACCTATCGCAGAGAAGAAAAAAAGGAAGAGGCTGAGAAGTTATTGGAAAAGATCACCGACCACATGACCATCATTGAAAATGACTCCTACTTCAAGCGGCTCAATCTATATAAAGGCAAACTGCCTGTGGATTCTGTTTTATCCGTGAGTGCATCTAACGATGATGTTGAACTCGCGCTGGCTACGCAGGGCTATGGCGTTGGCAATTGGTATCTATGTAACGGAGACACGAGCCAGGCCTTAGGAATTTTTGAACGTGTGGTTAATGGAAAACATTTTTCTGCGTTTGGATTTATTGCCGCTGAAGCAGATCTTGCGAAGTTGAGGAAGTAGTGTTGTGTCACTGAATTAGTAAATATTGATAACATATCCATATTGATTTGAACATTTACTCTTGTCAATTCAGCAACGTGGAGATCCTATCTTTCGAATTATAATTAAGAATCATGTATAAAAAGTGTACCCTAATCTGTGGTCTGTTTCTTTTGATTGTGCTCACTGGCTTTTCGCAAAAGCGTAATAAACATCCTAAAAATATCATCTTAATGGTAGGTGATGGTATGGGCGTTGCACAGATTTATGCCGGGCTCACCGCCAATCATGGCAAGCTTAACCTGGAACAATGCACTGCCGTTGGCTTTCATAAAAATCAGGCATCTGATAAATATGTGACAGACTCAGCAGCGGGTGCTACTGCATTTGCCTGCGGACAAAAAACATACAACGGAGCCATTGGTGTTGATACAAACAAAAAACCTATACCCAGCATTCTTGAAGCGGCTGAAAAGAATGGTCTTGCTACGGGATTGATCGCAACGTGTTCCATTACGCATGCTACTCCCGCAAGCTTTATTTCTCATCAGCCTTCGAGATCACTAGACGAAAATATCGCATTGGATTTTCTCAAAACAGATGTTGACTTATTTATTGGTGGTGGTCGCAAGTATTTTACACAACGCAAAGACGGTCTAAACCTCATTGATTCTTTAAAAGCAAGAGGTTATCAAATCGCTAACTCCATAGCAGAAACGCAACAGATTACTTCTGGCAAACTCGCAGCCTTTCTGGCGGACGACCAGCAATCAAAATTTTCAGATGGTCGTGGCGATGAGTTGGTGAAATCTACTGAAGTAGCTCTTCATCTTTTAAAAAATAACAAGAAAGGAATGTTCATGATGATTGAAGGATCTCAGATCGATTGGGGTGGTCATGACAACAACACACAATATCTTGTTGACGAAATGATCGACTTTGATAATGCCATTGGAAAGGTGATTGACTTTGCAAAGAAAGATGGGAATACGCTGGTTGTCATCACGGCCGATCATGAGACCGGAGGTTTCTCAATCATTGGGGGCGACATGAAGACTGGCTATGTGGAGGGAAAGTTTACGACAGGCAGCCACACCGGTGTTATGATCCCCGTGTTTGCTTATGGCCCGGGAGCTGAACAGTTTTCAGGCATTTATCAAAACACCGATATCTATCATAAGATGATGAATGCATTTCGCTTTAGGAAGAAATAGATTTTGTTTCAAAGGGGAGATCGTTCCACAATGATTCTTTTTTTTATTAAATTAGTGGGTCACAACGCACGGTTGTGGGATTAAGCCAACGATAGACGAGAGGCTACCTGTTAAATCAGGTAGCCTTTTTTTATGGCAACTGTCCAGTTTACCTTGGATGCTGTTCCTCTCCTCAATAATAGACACGAAAATCTATGCGATCAGATCGATTCAAAAAACAGGAAAGTAGACTATAACAAAGCATGGCATCAATAGCGAAATGCTTTCTGATTTGGTAAATTGGCTAAATAAAACTTAACCATGCCACACATCGCAATCATCTCCTCCAGTGTACGATTAAAAAGGAACAGCCACCGGGTGGCCTTGTATCTCAAAGGTTTTTTGGAAGAAAAGCAATTGGCGTCTACCGCAATTCTTGATTTGGCAGCATACAATTTCCCCGTGTTCAATGAAAGGCTTCGCCTTCAACCTGCGCCATCTCAACAAGTGCTTGACTTTGCTGAGAAAATAAAATCAGCCGATGGTGTGATCATCGTCTCACCAGAATACAACGGTGGTTACCCGGCTAGTTTAAAAAATGTGATTGATTTATTATACGATGAATGGCATAGAAAGCCGGTTGCCATTGCTACCGTTTCTGATGGTGGTTTTGGTGGCATGAATGTGATCACTTCGTTGCAATATTCACTTTGGAAAATGCGAGCCTGGACGGTGCCTGCATTATATCCTGTACCTAAAGTTATAGAAGCGTTTAATGAACAAGGTGTGCCATCCGATAAAGAGGCAACCGACAAACGAACATCCCGATTTGTTAACGAACTTCTCTGGTGTGTGGAAGCAAAAAAGAGAATGGAACATTAACTCTTTGTTACCAACGCGTGCCCTGTCATTTGATAGTTAGTAATCCGATGGAGATCTCATCCATCAACATTAATATTTCCGAAACAGTTTTTTTTATATACCTATGTCCGCATACTTATCATTGCCTAACCAGCCACCGCCATGTACGAAGATCACTAATGGCACTTTACCCTTTGCACCAGCTGGTAGGTAAGTGTCCAATAAGTGTTTCGGCAAACTGTCGTTATTGTATGGTATGTTGCCATGTAAAATAGTACCGGTTGGAAACGCATCGATGACAGGATTGGTCTGAGAAAAAACCTGCGTTGATAGTGTAAAGAAAGAACAGAAAAGAAGGATTGAAGAAGATGTTTTTTTATGTCTATTTTAGTTGGAGATTTTTCTTGTCATGGTTGAATATTCATTCTATTTATATCTTCGTATTAGTTTGGTATTGTTCGTCACTTACCTTTTCCATCCATTCGACAACCTTTCCATTCTGCTCTTCCTGCATGGCGATGTGCGTCATCGCCATTGTTAAAGATGCTCCATGCCAATGTTTTTCATTCGGCAGAATCCAAACTATATCGCCCGGCCTAATTTCCTGTATTGGTTCGCCTTCACGTTGCACCCAACCAACTCCTGCTTTTACAATCAATGTCTGACCCAACGGGTGAGTATGCCATGCAGTTCGTGCTCCCGGCTCGAAAGTCACCGTAGCGGCAGATGTTCTTCTGTATTCATTCGGTTGACAGATGTATTCGATGCGAACGGATCCTGTAAACCAATCATCAGGACCCTTGACCGAAGGTTGAGAACCTAATTTGATAATTTCCATTTTGTATTAATTGTTAGTTTTATACTGATCATCTGTCACAGGCTCTAACCATGTCACAATTCCGTTTTGTGTCTTTGGCAAAATATACATTTGTGTGAGGCTGTTATTTTCAGTTGCGCCATGCCAGTGCCTTGTATTTGCCGGAACCTTGATGACGTCACCCTTTTTCATTGTTTGTCTTGACTGTCCCTCTAGTTGATGATATCCTTCACCATCGAGTACAATAAGAATTTGCCCGCTTGGATGTACGTGCCAGTTCGATCTGGCGCTCTTCTCGAAATACACATTGCCGACCAGTGTGTTGTAGGTAGAATCATTTGAGACTAAGCCAAAGTTGTAGGCATTGCCTGTGAAGTTTGTTCCAGGACCGAGTTCACCTTTTGGAAAAATTGCTTCGTTAGAAGAACCAGATCCTGATTGGCTATTTTGACCTTTGTCGCAGCTGATCAGTGTGGCTAGCATTAGCAAGGCGGCTATGGAATTAACAAGTTTGCGTTTCATAGTTGGGGTTGTTAGTTTATCGAAAGGTCATTTCAGTTTTGTGATACAAAGATCACCATTACGTTACCGGAACCCAAGGCGTTTGACAGACCGCACGGATTTTCAATCTTT
>JANOUH010000352.1:0-20281 GCA_031416795.1 Cytophagales bacterium
TGGATGATGGGAATAGATCAAAGATTCAGAAAAGAAGAAATATTTCTCGTATTAATTTTTCTTTCAACTAATTTATAAGGAGGTCCAACGTGGATATCTGTCTTCAAACATTCCTTTTTGTCTCTCAATCATCGCGGAGTCCCCGAGGCGGTAGACTCCGCTAGGAAAGAAATTTTTTACTTCAGCTTCTCTTTGGTTTTGTTCCAGTCTACGTTCAGTTCGGTTGTATCTTTCATGACAGGTTGGATGTTGGCGTTTAATGAATCGTTAAGATTAAAGGTGTGACGGTTCGCTACATAAATAGTTACCGATACAGGAGAAGATATTACAGATTTCCAATGATTTTAAGGTTTTCATTTTCAGATACCAATACAACAACGTTGGCTATAGTGGTTTGACACTGATCATACACTGAGGGAAAGCAAAAAGAGACTGGCCTTGCGGCAGCCTCTTTTTAAGGGTTCAATTCCTTTTACTTATTGCGGTACTACAACGGTATTCATTTGAAGAGTTACCGCAGTTTGCGCCAACATTCTTCCGTTCATCGAAGCGCCTGTCTGTAAATTAATACCAGTAGCTCCCAATATATTTCCTTCGAAATGACTGGTCGTTCCTAAGGTAACGGCATCAGCAACTTGCCAGAAAATATTCTTTGCTTGCGCACCACCACTCAACGTAATTTTCACGGCAGAACCCATATTAAGTGTACCTGCAATCTGGAATATCCAAACATCATTCGCACCACCGGAAATTTTAACATCCGATGGGATGACTACCGCGCTCGTCCATTTATACAGGCCAGGTGAAAGAGTTTTGCCACCAATATTTCCTCCACCTAAATTCAGGTAGTTCGGATTTGAACGTCCGGCTGCATCAGTATAGGCAAGTTGCATATCGCCTACTGATGAAGTTAACAACGTAGCGTTAGTCACTCTGCATGGAAGCGGACCTGCTGCATCGACAGAGTATATAGTCCCTGCCACTTCTGCACAGCTTACAAGGATAGCTGCCCCGGTTATTGGACTACTACCAACATTACCGGTAATCGTGGATTTAAAAACATTGGTGACACCGGACTTTGAAAGAATTGCAAAATTTCCTGCACCCCCTAATAGCACAGGTGCCAGAGAACGTGTGGAAGGATTGCGGTCTTTCGTTTTTTGTGAAAATGCATTTTGATTGGACCCCGAAGACGAAGGATCAACATTTAAAGTATCACATCCAACGGCAAAAATGCCGGCTAGGATTGCAATGACGGGCAAAATTCTTTTTGTTTTCATTTTTTTGTTTTAAACTTTAGCTAACGGTTAATTTTTCCGGCTGCAATGTTGCGCACCGTTAAACTCAGTCGCTTCGATTTGACTTTACAAAAAAGGGATCGTTCGGGATATAAAGTGTTACATCCCCCTTTAAGAATCTTACACATATCACGCTTGTCAAGATTGTTCATTCGCCTGCTAATGAAAGTTCTTCAGCAACTTAGCTTTGGCTGTCCATAGATAAATACTGCCTGCTCTACCAGATGTAATGATATTCTTACTTTGACTATCCCAATCAATACCCCAAAGTAAATCTTCTGTTTTGCCGGTATAAACGATTTGCCCGTTTTTAGACCAAACTCTAAGTCCATCACTTGCTGTCGCAAGGCATGGATTAAAGACAGGGACAGTTGGTGTTTTACAATTCAGATCGCACTTTAATATAAGTCTAAAATATAAAAGGTATGATGGATTTGGGAAAACTAAAAGTGATTGCAACCTTTTTAAGGCGGTTATAATTCTTTTGCAATGTCTTCCAAATTAAGTTTGTCATAATTCGGTTGATATAGAGAGACGTCATACACGGAGTACAGCAAACTACTTTCTGGCATGTCCTCTATCTCATTCCAAGCGGAGTCTCCCGCCTCGGGGACTCCACTTGGAAATGGATGATGGAAATCGATTAAAGATTCAAATAAGAAGAAATATTTTCTCCTATTAATTTTTCTTTCAACTAATTTATAAAGAGATCCAACGTGAATATTCGCCTTCAATTCCTTTTTGTCTTTCAATTATCGCGGAGTCCCGGGGCGGAGACCTCCGCTAAAGAAATAAATAGATTAAAGGTTATGCGGAATCGCGGGGCGGAGACTCCGCTAAGAAATATGATAAGATGATAAAAGTCATTGGATGATGGGAATCGATCAAGGATGACGCGGAGTCCCCGAGGCGGGAGACTCCGCTTGGAAACGGATGATGGAAATCGATCAAAGATTCAGAAAAGAAGAAATATAAGTTTGACATTATTTTAAGTCAATCACATTTCCTTGCCTTATCTTTGCAGTCATGGACCGCAGTATTCTATCTCACATTACCAGGCACGTAACCCTTACCAAAGCTGAAGAAGACTTCTTCATTTCTATTCTGTTACCTGTAAAACTTAAACAAGGCGAGTTTGTCGAAAAAGGCGGAGAGATCACCTACAATTTCGTTCACGTGAACTCTGGCTGCCTGATGACTTACTTTACGGATAAAGAAGGCGATGACCAGGTCATTCAATTTGCAACCTCCGGCTGGTGGACGGGCGATCTGCATAGCCTGACTACACAACAACCATCCATCTACACCACGAGAGCAATAGCCGACAGTGAAATACTGTTGTTGCCAAAAGTACGCATGGAAGAATTGCTGGAACGATATCCTGTATTCGAACGCTACTTCCGCATCATGTTTCAGAATTCTTTAGTGACACATCAAAACAGAATCATCGAAGCTTTTGCATTCACTGCCGAAGACCGCTATACAAACTTTCAAAAGAAATATCCACAACTAGAACAGTTCGTTCCGTTGAAATACATCGCCTCTTATTTGGGCATCACGCCTGAGTTTTTGAGTAAGATCAGGAGAAGGAGGACAGCTTAGTAAAGAAGTTGGCAGTAGGCAATTTGCAATGAGCAAAGATTGTCGCTAGCCCTTGTCGCTTTAAGAAGGTTCATCATTTATGCGCGAAAAATAAGGTTGCATTTCATGGATGCATGACAGGCGCGCATTCAATGCGTGAAAGGCAGCGAACGTAAACGTTCGCTGCCTTTCACGATTATTTAAACCTTCCATCCCGAAAGGTCGCTGGCGACCTTTCGGGATGGAAGGCATTAGCGCGGTCTACAAGTTTGATCTGGTGATGCAGTTTTTACCGCGCAACTGGCACGATGTTTTTCTACGCACATTATTAATTATACAATTTAAATAAGTTGACAATAGGCAAAGATGGTCAACTGTCAATTGTTCATGGTCAATTTTTTCTTAACCTAGTTCAAGACCAATCCCGCCCTTTCTTAATCTGGTTCAAGGACCCGGGCGTGAATGTCAGCCTACCTTTGCATCGCAATCAGGAGAGAAACTTCAGATTCAGTAAAACTCAGAAACAATAAAAATTTAAAAATTATGTCAACAGCAACTGTAGTAGCAACCAAGTGGGGAATCGACACAACTCACACCGAAGTACAATTTAAAGTGAAGCACTTAGTGATTTCTACCGTAACCGGATTTTTCAAGAAATTCAGCGGAAGTGTAGAAAGTGAAAACGAAGATTTCGATGGCGCATCTGTAAACTTTAGTCTTGATGTAAACAGTATCGACACGAATCAGGCAGATCGCGATGCTCACTTAAAGTCACCTGACTTCTTTGCTGCAGAGCAATATCCTACTGTGGATTTCACAGGCACATTAAAGAAAGTTTCTGGCAACGATTATAAACTTGACGGTGCGCTTACCATGCGTGGCACAACCAAAGCCGTAGTATTGACTGCTGAGTTTGGTGGTATCATGGTTGACCCCTGGGGAAACACCAAAGCAGGTTTTGAAATCAATGGAAAAGTAAACCGCAAAGATTTCGGTTTAAACTGGAATGCGATCACTGAGGCCGGTGGATTGGTAGTCAGTGAAGATGTGAAACTTCACATTAACGTTGAGTTAGCCAAAGGTTAATGGTAGAAAGAGGGGTTAAAAAGCGAAAGTCCGGATTCATTCCGGACTTTTTCTATTTATAACTTATACGAATTATTTCAGTGTCTCCCGTATTCCTTCTTTATAGTACGTTGCGTTCTCATTCAAAAACCTGGAAGCTTTGCTGCTGTCAAAGATGTAGTCGTTTTCAAACTGATACATCATCTCGACAAATTCGCGCAGCACAGGAATGAACAATCCTAAGACCCTTACACCTGTTTTCGACATACCTTGAACGCCTTTGTTTGGCATTTTCATGATCTCGTAAGCCATGCGAATTAATTCTTCACCCGTAATTTTTTCAGAGCTTGTTAGTGCATGCCAGGTTTGGTTGTAGGCTTCATCTTCGTTGCCTAATAACGCTACGGTCTTTCCGGCATCAGGCGTATACGTGAAGGTGTGAATCTTTTTCTTGTCGCCAATCCACTGTGCGCCCTTTCCTGCTTTCAATCGTTCCGTTACGGTGGAGTGAATCAAACTTAACATAGCACCTGGTCCATAGAAATCAGCACCACGAATGATCATGGCGTTCAGATTCTTCGCTTTGATTTCATCTAATAACATGGTGGCAATCCTGGCGCGCACTTCACCTTTTTTGCTGATCGGATTGAACGGAGTTTCTTCCGTC
Source organism: Cytophagales bacterium (assembly GCA_031416795.1). GTDB lineage: Bacteria > Bacteroidota > Bacteroidia > Cytophagales > Cyclobacteriaceae > ELB16-189. Next base: position 4,612 of record JANOUH010000352.1, read on the forward strand.
ATCACGCCATTTACCTGGCCATAGGCATACACGTTATCAAAAAACACGAGCTTGCTTCCATGTTTCTTGCAGGCATCGATGGTGTTCGTCATCACCACGGGCCATTGCTTCTCCCAGATCTTCGCTTCGTACTTTAACCCAGCAACCAGGTACACAACTTTGCTTCCTTCCACGGCTTTCTCCGTTTCCGCGTAATTCAACAGGTCTGCTTTGACAAGCTCATCAGAAGGATTTACTTTTTTTGGATTGCGGCTCACTTGTCGCACTCGTGAAGTCTGAAGAAGAAGGTGTTTCGATAATTCATTACCGATTACTCCATTGGCTCCCAGGATAGTTTGCATAAGTATTTTTAATCTAGTCGTTTGAATTCAAAAATTATTCTATCGATAACAGATATTTTTATAAGGGCAGTAGTTACACGTTTCCACTTGCTTTGTTTGATCAAATACTTCTGCAGGATTAAAGATCTCTTCCAGTATTCCCTTCAGGTGCGATTCAAATTCAGTGATTACCTGATCCGTTGCCTCTACGATGTTGCCCTTCTTGATCCTGAAACCAAAATCTCCATTCTTACTGAACAGATGATCCCGATTGATTAATCCCGGGATTACATTGAAACCAGGTGTTGGATTGTTGGCTTTATATAGTAACGCATACAAGAAAGTCTGGAATGCGGCCTTGTTGCGATTAACATCACGCTCAAACAAAGAATCCATGCTGTCGAAGTCAAGTTTGTCTTTACCCGTTTTATAATCAATGATGCGCAACTCTTTATCTTTACTATCAATACGGTCAATCTTACCGCTGATGACCGCGTAGCCGGGAGCATGATCGATCTTAATATTATATAATAACCCTTGTGCTTCGGTTGCTTCCATGATGAATGGAGCACGTTTTTTATCCAGTGCAAGAATTTTGAATGCCAGGGTTTGTACAATTTCCCTTACAACCAATCTTTGTCCAATATACTCCACTTTTTCATTTGGATTCAGTCTATAGCCTTCAATGAAAACATCATCGATCAATTTATTAACAATGGTCTCCACCCCATCAAAATCACTTTGATCTACTTCCTTCGATTTCTTTTTGGTGTATAGATTTTTATAGAATCGTTCCATCACCAGGTGAAGGAAATTTCCGAGTATGCGTGCATCAGCATCTTCTTCTATTTCCTTCGGTTCCTTTATGCCAGCAATTTGTTTGAAATAAAACTTGAGCTTACATTCCAGGTAGGTGTTGATGGCCGAAGGAGAAATTCCGCGAAAGCCTGCTTTGCCCACATTCAGATTTTGAATGACATTCATCACCTCTTCATTCTTCTGAATGACAATCGGTTGTAGTGGTGTAGGCTGCACCGGGTTGTGCAACACATACCTGTTAATTTTTAATCCACTTTCATACACCAGTTGTTGCAGGTACCGACTCATCTCACCCTGTCCCAACACATCGGTTTCGGTGTTGTAAAAAAGTGAAACATTTTCTGCGCGTTGCAAGGATCGATAGAACAGGTATGCATACATAGCATCCTGGTGCATTACCGTAGGCAAACCATACGCCCTGCGCACATTGAAAGGAATGTAAGAACCTTTGCTGCCGAACGAAGGAAACACTCCTTCATTCAATGACAGAATAAAGATATTCTTGAAATCAAGATTACGTGTTTCCAGCACACCCATGATCTGCAGGCCCTTGAGCGGTTCTCCACTAAAGGGGATGCGTTGGGCGCGCACTAACTGGCGGAATAAACGCAAAAAAGATTTTAATGATCTGACTCGTTCTTTATCAATCACCGATGTATCGGCAGGAAGATCTCCAACCACATCATGAATGCGGTTGACTATTTTAATGAATTGAAAGGCAAACTCTTTGTCGATGTCGCTGATGGTTTCCAATGCTCCGATCTCCCGGATGACGGACGTGATGTACGTCAGCAATCCCTCCTCATGATCACCGAATATCAGCCGGTGCATGAGCGTAGTGGTGGCCAGAAAACTTTGCGGAATGTGTATCCAGTTATGCTGCAGGATTTCCTTTCGTTTAGCATTGGCCTCGGCAGTACCAGCCGCTACGAGGTAAGGATGACCTAACAAGTTCATCACCGGTCTATGATTAAAATGATCTTTGCGTTTACTGATCTGCAAATCCACGAGCAATTCAATCAATCCGAAAAACGGTGTGTTGCTCAGTGAATACCCCATTGTGACGTTGAGCTTATCGGTGAGCGCAGGAATAGCATATAACACCGGCATCAACAACTTTTCATCAGGCAATACGATTAACGTCTCTTCCGGTTTGATGCCCTTCGCAAATTCTTCATTCAAGACCTGCGACATTAACTTGACTTGTCCGCTGGGCTGAGCAGAACCATATAAGTTCATCATTTTATTCTGCCTCAGGTTAGCAGGGAAACTATCCGGGAATGTTTTCTTCAATGAAGTGTGTTGCTGGTATTCCCGAAAGAAAACACCTGCCTCCTGCTGAATATTATTCACATAATACTCATCACCATCCCAATGGAATGAACTGCCCCGATCCGCGAAGAAGCTCAGAATAATTTCTTCTGCTTTAGTTAGTGCATTGAATCCAGCAAAGACAAGATGGGCAGGATTGTATTTTTTTGTTACCTCTGTTGAAATCGTTTCGGCTACCAGGCGATGCAACATGCCATCATAAGCAATTCCTTCTGTTTTTAATTGATGCTTGTACGTTTCATAAAGATTGAAAAGCTTCGACCATATTTCGATGAACTTCCTTTTATTCTCAGTGATATTCTCACCAAAGCTCTTCCAGAATTCCATTAAAAAGGCACGCTGCTCGTCCGTGAGGTAATCAAAGCCCGATTCAATTTCTTTCAGATTGCGCAAGTCTTTGAAAAGGCCTGAAGCATGGACCATGTATTTATCCAATTCATCAAAATCGCGCAGCAACATATCACCCCAGAAATAAAACTGGTCGAAGGACTCATTACGTGATGAGGGGATGTCGCCCATCACCTCGCGGTAGGTGGCATGAAGGCGATGAACAAGATCAAGTTTATCAGGAACCTTCAGTGTGGTGAAACCTGAAATAAAATCTTCAATCGTAATTAAGTTAGGAGCAAATATAGGTTTGGATATAATCTCGCTCAGATGCTTCCTGAAATACAAGGCCGCTCTTCGATTGGGAAATACAATCGTGAGCACATCCGGATTAGGATGCTCCTGGTAAATTTTACGTGCTATCTCTTTTAAAAATGATTCCATTCACAATATTTAATTAGTCGCATAGGATACAGCTTTATCATTGTTCAACTCTCCATGTCGAGAGATCTACAGCATTTTATTGCTTACTGCCCTTTGCATACTGCCTACTATTATATTATTAATCACCCAAGTCCCAACCCCAATTGCCCGTCTGCATTTTTCTTTATTTTCGATGCTTTACCCGGTGGCACCGAAACCACTTCCCCGGTTTTGACATACAATAAGTAGCCTTCTACATCAACAAAATTCATCTTGCGCAACGTGTCGATATAAGAAACTACTTGCTTCTGATCGGCACGAGATGGCTCGCCTGTTTTAAAATCAACAACCACCGCTTTCTTACCTTTGGTCAACAGTCGATCAATTCGATTGTCACCTTCGCCAGGCAAAAGAATGGGCACCTCGGTGCGCACATCCCAGGATGATGAAAACCAATGAGCGATCGTTTCATTGGCCAGCAGCTCGTTGATGAGTTTGTGAATCACAGGCCTTTCATCAGCGGTGATTACACCTTCTGCTTCCATGCTCAGAATGGCTTCATCCACTTCATGATGATACTTTATTTTTGAAAGCACCGTATGAAGATGGATGCCATACTTCACTTTCTCCACCACCACATTCTCTGTCGTTTCAAAATGCCCCCTCGAACTTTGCTTGATTACTAATTTCTCGCGCCACGAAGAAGTCTCGTAATTTTTTAATTGAATGGGATGAGAACCATGCTCTGATTTATCTTTCTCCGCTTTAAGACTCCACTCACCCGAATTCCATGTATCACTATTGATACTCCATCCGGATGGCAATGCCCGCTGCATCGAGTTGAAAAGCAACTCACTTACTTTGCCACTATAGCCTCTCTTGTTGGAAGGATTGGGAGCCATCACAATCAATCCATGTTCGGCCCGTGTGAGAGCCACGTATAATAAATTAAGACTATCAAGATAGCTTCGTGCCTTCTCTTCTTCATAATAAGAAGCAAACAACGTTTCTTTCAGGATACTAGAATACTTCACAGGAAGATACCCGGTCTCATTAAAAGGTGATTCATCGGCCTTCACCCAAAGTGTGGGCGCGTTGAATGATCCATGATCAAGTTCCCAGGAACAAAAAGGAATGATCACATACTTAAATTGAAGTCCTTTGGCTTTATGCACGGTGAATATCTGCGCAGCATCCACTTCGCCTGAAACCTGAATTGATTTTTTGTTTTTATTCACCTCCCACCAGATCAGAAACGCAGCGAGATCATTTCGCTCGCGTGAAGAAAAATCCAGCACCAGGTCCTGAAACGTTTGAAGGTAACTTAATTCTCCTGTGCATTTTCCCAACTCAAAGAGTTGCACCAATGATTCCGTCAGTTCAAAGAGTGGTAACTTTTTCAAAAACATTTTTTGTTTTGAAAACCCTTCCGGTAAATTGTTTTCAAAGGTGGCGCGGTTGGTCACGGCAAATACTTCTGCCAGATCGCTGAGTTGATTTTGCATGCGTGCATACTCATACGAAAGTTGAGCGCGGGCAATGGCATCATCCGTGTTGTTGAGGTATTTTAAAGCACTCACCAATAAGTTAACCGAAGCAGCGCCATCCAGGCGAAGCGATTCATTGGAGACTACATCATACTTGCAATCCGGCTGTGCCTGCTCAGAACTTTTGTAATTCAACAGGTGAGCAACGATCTGCTGGCCATCTTCATTCCTTCTCACCAGAATAGCGATGTCTTTTAATTTCGCTCCCAGGCGTTGAAATTTCTCGAGAAGAAAAGGAATGCGTTCCATCGCCACTTCATTCCACTTCTGTTCTTCATTCTCTTCAATAAAATTGATTTCAACAAAGCCTTGTTCTTCTTTAGAAACTTTTTGACCGATGTCCTCATAGGCTAATGAAGGAAGTGGATGTCCGGTCTCTTTTGAAACCGTAGCGGCAGCTTCTTTAAACACCGCATTGTTAAATTCCACCACCGACTTTGAGCTGCGGTAATTTGAATTCAGGTATTTGCTTTCCACCCGATCGGTACCAATCAATGCTTCTACTTCCTGTTGCAACAATGAAAGATCACCACCACGCCAACGGTAGATGGCTTGCTTCACATCGCCTACAATCAGGCTACGATCGTTTTGATCCAATGCATTGGTGAGCAATGGAAAAAAATTCTGCCACTGCATGCGTGACGTATCCTGAAATTCATCGATCAGAAAATTCTTATAAAACGAACCCACCTTTTCATAGATAAATGGTGTGTCGCTATCGCGGATCACGCCATTTAAAAAATGAGACGCATCGGCCAATAGCATGATGCTGTTTTCGTCTTTGTATTCTTTCAACTTGCGCGAGATATCGGCAATAAGGCCGAAGGAATAGAAGTTGCTCAACACGACTTGAGCAGAGAGTGCTGACTTATAATGCTTCTCTCTGAATTCCAGTATTTCATTTAGTAGCGGTATTAACCGATCTTCAGCTAACTTTTGAATGGCAGCTTTATTGGAAGAATCCTTCGCAGGCCAGTTACTACTTTGCTGATAATCCCCTTCTGCTCTCTTCCCTTTTTCCTTTTCATTAAAATCATCAACAGATTCAATCCTTGATACCTTGATCAGATAGTTAAATGCTCCACCTCCTCCATACTTAAAGTCATCAAAATTATAGTTACTATTTCTGATTAATGAAACTGCCTCGTTCGCTTTTCCCTTAATTGTGCCTAAAAATATCTCTTTCTGCTTACTGAGTACTTTCAGTAAATTCTTAAAGAACTCCGGATCAGCCGTGCTTTTACTTAGCTCTTCTTCAATGTCTTTAAACTCATCCCTGAATATTTGTTTGGAAAATTCCAGTAAGCTGGTGCGCACATCCCAGGCCCGTTCGTTCTCCAGTTCCTGGTTGGCAAACTTTACTACCCAATCGGTCAGTAAATCATTACTTCCCAATTCATCAATCAGGTTGTCAATCACCTCTTCCATGATGGGATCGTTCTCTACTTCCAACCGGTAATCTCCGGCCAATCCTGCCTCGCGTGTAAACGAACGAATCACGCGCTGAAAAAAAGCGTCAATGGTGCTGATGGAGAACTGTGAATAATTATGCAGCACCTGAGCGCGCACTTCTTCGGCATAACTTTGAAACGTCTGGGCATCCAGTTTCAATTCACTCTGTAACTCACGCGACAAATCATTTTGCTTCCCTTGCGAAAAATCATTGAGATAGGCCAGGATGCGATCCTTCATTTCCTGGGTAGATTTATTCGTAAACGTTACGCCCAAAATATGTCTGAAGTATCCCGCTCTGGATTGAAGAGCGAGTTTAAGATATTCTTTCGCCAGCGTTCGTGTTTTGCCTGAACCAGCCGAAGAGCGATAAATGGAGAAAAGTGCTGACAATAAAATAGTAGTTTATAAACACGATTTACAAATTTATCGGATAAAGGCCATCGGCTTAAATGTTTTTCTTATTTCGGCATCATACTTCGATTTAATAGCTGAATTTTAATATCTTGAAGGGCGCAAAGCATGAAAAGAATCTACCTTCTTCTTTCTAATTTATTTTACTCGTTTCCGGTTCAGCTCTTGTTGAACAATATCAGGCGCAACCATGTGCTCATGTTGTGCTGGATTATTCTTTTTACCATGATCACCGGAAACTTTGGTAAGTACCTGGGCATCCCTTACCTCTTTCTCGATCCTGAATATTTGAATAAAGTTGGGTTCATGAGTTTTATGATCATGGGGCTGCTCACCGCAGGCTTCACCATGGCCTTTCACATTACGTGCTATATCTCGGATGGCCACCGGTTTTCTTTTATCGGAACATTACCCAGCCCCTTTAAAAAATTCACGGTTAATAATAGTGTGATCCCTATAGCCTTTCTGATCACCTACGTGTATCAGATTATTGCCTTTCAGATCAATAATGAATACACCACAAAACCTGAGCTGGCGCAAAACCTGGGAGGCCTGTTTCTGGGCTATGTGATCATGACGATGTTTTTCTCCATTTATTTCCGCCTCACCAACAAAGACATATTCAAATACATGGTGTGTCGTATTGATGAAAAACTCAAACAGAATGTGAAAGTGACTCGCGCCAGCGCCATGAGAAAGTTGGACATCGCGAAAAAAAAACAAGTGAGGGTTGATTACTACCTGAATGGATATCTTAAACCTAAACCGGTGGACTCCACCACATTTTACGATCGCAACACCATCATTCAAGTATTTGATCAGAATCATTTTAATATTGTAGTCATCGAGGCGTTCATTTTTATAATTCTTCTACTCTTAGGTTTGTTTAAGGATTACCCATCCTTTCAAATACCAGCAGCGGGAACCTTCATTATCTTTCTCACGATTTTTGTCATGCTGGCGGGTGCTTTCTCCTATTGGTTTGGTGGATGGTCTGCCACCGTAGCGTTGATTTTATTTCTTTTCGTGAATCACCTGGTGGGTGAAGATTTCTTTGGTAAAAAATACGAGGCCTTTGGTTTAGACTATGCCGTTTCACCTGCCGAATATTCTACCAGCACACTGCAACTACAACTGGATAGCGTCACAATGGAGCGTGATAAGCAAGCTATACTTCCTCAGTTGGAAAACTGGCGTAAGAAATTTGATCATAAACCCAAGATGGTGTTCCTCTGCGCTAGCGGTGGTGGCAAGCGTGCTTCGCTATGGACATTAAATGCATTGCAAACTGCCGACAGTCTTTCGGGTGGCAAGCTCATGAAAAATAGTGTGTTGATTACCGGTGCTTCCGGTGGACTTATCGGAGCCAGTTACTTTCGTGAACTTAAGTTGAGAGAGCAGCATGGCGAATCCATTAATCCCTATGCAAAGAATCATCGCGAGAAAATCTCCAACGATAATTTAAATCCGTTGATTTTCAGTTTGCTGGCTAATGACTTGTTCGTTGGATTTTCCAAATTTGAATATGCTGGAAAAGAATACACCCGTGATCGCGCCTTTACTTTTGAAGATCAACTCAATCAGATCACGGAAGGATTAATGGATAAACGGGTTAGTGACTACGCGAAGGAAGAAAGCCTGGGAAATATCCCAATGATCATTCTCACCCCAACCGTAATCAATGATGGACGCAAACTATATATCGCCTCCAGATCGGTTTCATTCATGAATTCAGAGATTGAAAATTTTGAAGACTATCACCAAGCTAAAGTAAGTGGTATTGATTTTTATCGATTCTTTAAAGAACAAGATTCAGAGGACTTACGGTTTCTTTCTGCGTTGCGCATGAGTGCTACCTTTCCTTACATTACCCCGAATACCACACTGCCCACTAATCCACCTATTCAAATTATGGATGCTGGTATTTCTGATAATTTTGGAATGTCGGATGCCGTAAGATTTCTTTATGCCTTCAGAGAATGGGCGAAAGAAAATACTTCGGGCGTTGTATTTGTATCGATCCGTGATTCACCAAAGCTTCGTCAAATCAGTGAGAAAAGTTCGCAGACGATCATGGACAATATGACCCAACCCATCAGCAGTGTCTATAACAATTTTGAAAATTTTCAAGACATTACCAGTGATCTGCTCATTGGGCAAGCCCACTCCTGGTTTCCATTACCCATCGACCGAGTTGATATTCAATACCAGACTGAAAATTATACGGAAGGGCTTCAAAAGATGGACAGTATACGAAACAATAGTGCCCGTGCTTCACTCAGCTGGCGATTGACTACCCGTGAAAAACAAGGAATTGTCAATAACATCGACTCTGATAAAAACAGGGAAGCCATTAAAAAACTCCTGAAGCTGTTAGAATAATTTCTATTTTGCTGAAGGGCCTTTCAATACCTGGCCGCTGCGCACACCAGTATGTTTTGCATTATCAACTACCGTTTCTCCATTTACGATCACGTAAGAAAATCCAATTGAATAAGCATGTGGATTCGTGTACGTTGCAGCATCTCCTACCGTTTGTTCATTAAACACAACGATATCGGCAGCCATGCCTTCTCGCAGTAAACCACGATCCCGTAAGTTGAATTTCTGAGCAGGCAGCGATGTCATTCTACGAATCGCTTCTTCCAATCGAATTACTTTTTGTTCTCGCACATAGCGACCCAATACTCGGGCATTGGTGCCATAAGCTCTAGGGTGAGGCATGCCCGAACCAAACTTGGCAATGCCTGCATCGGAAGCAATCATATTAAAAGGATATTGAAGAATGCGGGTAAGATCTTTTTCATCCATGCTGAAGTAAACCATTTGCGTTCGATTAGTGGCCGCAATCATTTCCAGAACAGTTTCTGCTTCGTCAATCGGTTTTGCCTTTCTGCCCTTCAGTTTATTGATTTCTGAAATAGTCTTTCCATTCCATGTGGTGTCGGGAGCATAGCGCGCCACTTGTGCGTAAGAATAATTTTTAAGTTTTTTCTTTTTCAATCCGTCTACCATTTCCTTCTTAATCTTACTTCGGGTTGCAGGATCATTGAGTCGAAGCTTTAATGAATCGCGGCCACCACTAAATGCCCAAGTGGGTAGCGTTGTATCCAATGTAGTGCTGCTGGCCACATACGGGTATTGATCGATCGTTACATCCAGTCCTTCAAGCCGTGCACTTTCTACTAACCCAATGGTTTCCGTTGATCGGCCCCAGTTTGGCTTATACGTAACTTTAAAGTGAGAAATCTCCACCGGGATTTTTGCTTCGCGACCAATCGAGATCGCTTCACTTACAGCATCATGTACATTATCTCCCTCATCACGGATATGCGAGGTGTACACACCATTGTATTTTGAAGCAACCTTAGCCAGCGATACCACCTCTCCTGTTTTCGCATACGTGCCCGGCACATATATTAGTCCAGTAGACAGACCAACCGCTCCTTCCTTCATTGCTGATTCAACCAACGCATCCATGTGATTCTGTTCTTCCAGGGTTGGTTCACGGTTCGCATCACCCAGCACCGCTCTGCGCACGGTGTTATGTCCGATTAATGTGGCAATGTTAATGGATGTTCTTACTGAATCAATACGTTTAAAATACTTCTCCACTTCCAGATTAGAACCACCACAATTCCCAGTGACCACGGAAGTCACTCCATCAAAAATAAAATTATCGGCTGTGGGCACCGTCACCTCACCGCCTTCAATATGCGCGTGCACATCGATAAAGCCAGGCGCTACTATCAGGCCTTTTGCATCCACAATTTTTTTCGCATCGTAATTCTCCTTCTTACCCATGAAGGTGATTTTACCTTGACTGACTCCCACATCACCATAATACCACGAGTTGCCACTGCCATCGATGATTTTTCCATTTTTGATGACCAAATCAAAAGATTGAGCCTGTGACAACTCATACGAGAGAAACAAAGCCGCCAGAAAAAGTAAAATGTGCATGGTGTTGAGGTTAGATTTGAAAATTAAACAAATGAAATAGTCTCCGAAAGCACTATTACACCAAAAGCAACTTCTCATTTATTGGGGTAAATGAATTACCCTGCGTAGATTTGTATCTTATTCCAGATCGCTATGGAGTTTCTCCTGAGTGCAAAATTCTTAAAGGTATCGTTCTCATCCGCTATCCTCTTCGTCTTGCTTGATTTTCTTTGGCTCGCCATAATCGCTTCGGCCTGGTACCGGCAAACATTGGGATTTCTGGCCGAGTTGGATCCACAAGGAAAAATCATTTTCAACATTCCGATCGGTTTGATTGCTCAAGTAGTGATCGCGCTTGCACTGAGTGCCGTGATTATGTTGGCACTTCGCGTGGATAACCGGCTGGTCGTTGCCTTGGGGTGGGGTGCATTTATTGGATTTGCAATTTATGCCACCTATGATTTCACAAATTTATCCTTTGTAAAAGGATGGCCTCTTTGGATTAGTCTACTCGATGTTGCCTGGGGTACCTTGCAAGGATTAATGGCTGGTGCCTACGTTTTTTACCTTAATCGTTATTTCAACTAATTTTTAATGATACCGTTTTAGTCGGCAATCAATTCAAGATGGATTTCCGAAAATACTTACCTTACCGATCAGTCATTCTTTACCGATGGCTGAAGAGAGCCTTTCACGAACAACTTATCAAAGAAGGATCATTTAGTTTACGTGTATGGATTGAAGCCACGTATAGTATTAGCAATACATTAATACCTGTGGTCGCGCTCCTGGTATTAGGCCTGGTAGTTTACGACTTTGGCTTCTCGCCATTCTATAGCCATGATGAAAGGTTGTACACCTATCTTTACTATACACTCACCCTTTTCAAAGTACTTCTGATCGCCCGGTTTATGACCGAGTGGTTGGAAATCAAAAATTGGAAAACACACTTATACAACTTCGGTCAGGTTATCCTGATTTTTTATCTGACATATCTTAGCGTGAAAATTGTATCCATAGCTGTGAAACCAACTTCAGGCTTTCTTTCGCGTGAATTAATTCTATATATGGGAGTGACATTCCTGTTCTTTACAGAAGTCTCCAACCTTCTCAAGTTTATCTATAGCCGAAGGCAAAACCCGTCCTTTGTTTTTATCTTAAGCTTTGCATTTATCATATCGGCCGGAACATTCTTGTTGCTACTACCCAACGCCACCTCGCACAGCATATCTCTGGTAGATGCGCTCTTTACATCCACCAGCGCTGTGTGTGTAACCGGACTAGCCTCCGTGGATACCGGTACAGACTTCACCATCCTTGGTAAGATTATTATTTTGTTTCTCATTCAAGTAGGTGGACTTGGCATTATGACCTTTGCTGGATTGCTGGGCTATCTCGCAGCGGGTTCAGTTTCTTTTCATAGCAGAATGGCACTCAAAAGTATGGTGAGTAGCAACCAAGTCAGTAATGTAATTACCATGATCACACGAATTATCATGGTTACACTATTCTTTGAAGCCGTGGGTGCTATAATGATTTATCTGAGTCTTGACAAATCACTGTTCGATAATAACATTGAGCGAGCATTCTTTGCTGTGTTCCATTCCGTGTCTGCATTCTGTAATGCCGGCTTCTCCACTGAGTCTGCAGGACTCTATACCGAACCATTTCGGTTTAACTATTCACTTCAAGTTATCATTGCCGTCTTAATCATTTTAGGTGGCATGGGCTTTCCTATAGTATTCAATATCTTTTCTTTCTTCCGCGTAAAATTTACTTCACTACGTGCACGCATTACCAAAAATCCCTTGCCCGAGGCGATGACGAGGATTATCCAGGTAAATTCAAAACTTGCTTTAACTACCACAATCATTTTATTGGTGACAGGTTTTATCACGTACTTCTTTTTTGAATACCATGCTTCGTTACAGGATCACCCTACCTGGACTGGAAAAATTGTCACCTCTTTCTTTGGATCGGTTACCCCCCGAACTGCCGGCTTCAACACCGTAGATATGACCAAGCTTTCGCTACCTATTATATTGATCTATCTGTTATTGATGTGGATCGGAGCCTCCCCTTCTTCTACTGGTGGTGGCATTAAAACCACTACAGCGGCAGTAGCATTTCTAAATTTGCGAGCTATCATTCGCGGACGCAACAGAACAGAGGTGCATCACACGCAAATTAGTGAACCCTCCATAAACCAAGCCTTTGCCATCATTACACTCTCCATATTAATCATTGGAATATCAGTATTGTTCATTTCTATTAATGATGGAGATAAAGGTGTCTTAAACATTGCATTCGAGGCCGTTTCAGCGTTCAGCACCGTAGGGTTAAGCCTGGGTATAACTGCGCAACTTTCTGATGTCAGTAAAATTGTATTGGTGGTAACGATGTTTATCGGGCGTGTTGGAGCGCTCACCATCCTCATCGCATTTATTAATCAGGAAAAAGATCGGGCCTATCAATATCCTGTAGAAGAAATTATGTATTAAGTTTTTAAAGTAATCATTATGAAATTCATTGTATTCGGACTCGGAAATTACGGATCATCACTTGGTAGAAAACTGGTTGAATTAGGGCACGAAGTATTCGGTGTGGATTCCTCCAATGAGCGGGTAGAAAAAATGAAGAACCGATTTACCTACACGGTATCGATGGATGCCACCAACCGTGAAGCCATTGAAGGGCTGCCGCTGAAAGAGGCCGATATGGTGGTTATTGCTATAGGAGAAAATGAAGGCACTATCATTTTGCTGGCTGCTCTGCTGAAACAAAACGGTGTCAAGCGAATCATTTGCCGGGTCACATCCCCACTTCAAAAAGCAATTTTAGAAAGCATGGGCCTAACGGAATTTGTTTATCCTGAACTTAATTCTGCAGAACGTAACGCGTATACCCTTGACTTCAGGGAAGTGTTGGATTCACACCGTGTTTGTGATCAGTATCAGATCGCTGAGGTACTTTTACCAGGTCGCTATGTAGAAAACAAAATCAGTGAAATTGATTTTGAAAATAGATATAAGATTCAATTGGTAAGCGTGAAGCATGTTATCGAAGATCGTAACATCATTGGGGTGATGAGAAAGAAAAGAAAAACACTGGGCAAGGTCGGTGGCGATTTAGTTTTACATGCGGGTGACTCCCTGATTTTATTTGGTGAGTCAAAAAAAATCAGTGAATTCCTTTTAGAATAATATGAATGCCAAAATCCTTTTGGATGATCACATTCTTACTTTTTTAAGTTCGTTACATATTCCATCATCGTTGCCACGAGGAGTGAACGTGATGAATCCCTATCAGGAACCTTCCGTCATGGAGTTATGCAAACAATTCTACCATAAATACTATCATGATGATGCCAGCAGAAGGATGATTATCGGTATCAACCCTGGCCGCTTGGGCGGTGGCCTTACGGGAATACCTTTTACTGATCCGATTCATCTTGAGAATTTCTGTGGCATCAAAAATTCACTTACAAAAAAATCAGAACTCTCCAGTAAGTTTATTTATGAAATGATTACAGCCTTTGGTGGACCAAAAAAATTCTATTCGAAACTCTATTTCAGTTCTATCTCTCCACTTGGCTTTACCTGGGATGGAAAAAATTTAAATTACTATGATGATTCCCGGTTACAAAATAAACTGGAGCCATTCATTTTATCATGCATGCACACTCAATTGGATTTTGGAATAGACCGAAGTGTAGCGTACTGTTTGGGAGAGGGAGAGAATTACAAATTCCTAAAACAACTGAATGAGCAATATCAATTTTTTAAAGAAATTATTCCATTGGCCCATCCCCGCTTTATCATGCAGTATAAAAGCAAAAGTAGGGCAGACTACATTCAACGCTACACTAAAGCACTGGACTTTATTCCCGTAAAGGTCGTTCGTTAAAAAATAAACAAAGGTTATCCCTATGCTTTTATCTCAATATTTGCTCTTGCATATTTGCGCTCGATTTATATGATGACTTCCCGCGAACAACTTCAGAAAACACTAACGCTCATACAACTAGAACGACAGGCCGATTTGGAACAATACAGGCAAAAAGTGTTGTTGCGTTCTATCAGTCAACGAACAAAGGAAGGCACGACCTGGTATCCCGTTCGGTTCTTGCGTGATTACATCGGCACCGGTGAACGCATTATCATTGAAGTGGAGAAAACCAATCAATTAGATCAACCCAGTTCCTTCCAAAGTGGAAAACTGGTGAGTGTATTTTCCAATGCATCCGGCTCACCCAACAAGCATCATCAACAAGGTGTCATCAACTATGTACGCGACAACATGATGGTGATCACCATTAATGGCGATGACCTTCCCGATTGGATTGATGCGGGAATGTTGGGTGTGGATGTGATGTTTGATGAAATGACCTACAAGGAAATGGAGTTTGCCTTGAAGAGTGTTATCAAAGCAGAAGATAACCGCGTTGCAGAATTCAGAGAAATACTGTTAGGAGAACAGGATGCTGGTTACCAGTTGCCAGTCACCGGTAACCAGAAACCGGTAGCGGTTAACGATATCTTGAATGAAAGTCAGCAGACTGCGTTAAAAAAAATACTATGTTCCCCTGATGTTGCCTTTATTCACGGTCCTCCGGGAACGGGAAAGACAACCACATTGGTGCAGGCCATCCGCCAAACGATAAAAGATGAAAAGCAAGTATTAGTATGCGCTCCCAGCAATGCAGCCATCGACTTGCTCGTTGAAAAACTTTCTGAGCATGGATTACAAGCATTGCGCATCGGTCACCCAGCCCGCGTAACGGAGCAGTCTCTTAGCAAAACACTCGATGCTCGCATTGCAGCACATCCACATTTTCACGAGTTGCGTGCCTTAAGAAAAAAAATGGAGCATGCGCGCAGCATGGCGCATAAGTATAAGCGCAACTTTGGATATCATGAAAAAGAGCAACGCAGAGCCCTTTATGAAGAAGCACGAACACTGAAGGCCGATGCCGATGTACTCGAGTTTTATATCGTCAATGATTTGTTGAATAACAGTGACGCCATTTGTTGCACCCTGGTGGGTTCATCACATCCGGTGCTGCGTGGAAGAAAATTCAAAACAGTATTTATT
>JANOUH010000353.1:0-24479 GCA_031416795.1 Cytophagales bacterium
ATTCGATATACGTTGGACGGTTCAAAGCCCGATAGTGTTACTTCGCTCATGTATGAAGCTCCGATAGCATTAGGAGAAACGACTAAAATAAAGGCTGTTGCCTGTAAACAAGGCTGGTATTGCAGTGATATGCTTGAGGTGACATGCTTTGTGGAAGGAATCAAACCTAAGCATGGTGTTTTACTCTCTCCGCCTGATAAGAAGTATCCTGGAGAAGGAGCGATTACGTTAACAGATGGACGTAAAGGTTTCGTTGATAACTTCTTAGAACCTGCCTGGCTGGGGTACACTGAAAACCCTTTTGTTGCTGAATTCGATTTTGGAAGCAATCCTCCCGCAATCAATAAAATTGTCTTGAGCAATGGTGAAAATCTTGGTAGTTATATCTTTCCTCCAAAAGTCATTGAAGTTTGGGGTGGAGAAAATTCCAATGAAATCAAATTAATAAAGACCAGAATAGTGGAGCAACCCACTGACTATAGGTCGGCACGAACTGAGGCGCTCATGGTTTCATTTAATACATCAACGTATTCATTTTACAAGATTGTGGCGAAGCCTGTAACCGTGCTTCCTCTATGGCATAGTGGCAAAGGAAAGAAGGGATGGTTTTTTGTAGATGAGGTGTTTTTTTATTGAATATAAATGTTAGATGCTGAATTCATAAAGAAGCTCATAGCTGGCGACCTTACTATTTATAAGCAGGTATTTGACATCTATTATAAAGATCTGCTGAAATACGCGAACCGTTTTTTAAATGATGTTGAAAGTTCACGGGATGTGGTTCAGGAAGTTTACTGTTAAATATGGGAAAAACGAAGTGCGCTGGCTATTGAAAGTTCTTTGGAAGCTTACTTGTTTCGTGCAGGCTATCGATGATGTAATTTTTTATATTCGTTCAACAACTCTCCCGGTTTCTCGATGAAGACGTTGCTGATTTTTATTTTCGCAATAACTGCATTGGTTTCTTTTCAATTTATTTTTATACAAAAAAATAAAGAAGAGAGTTTGATACTTAACTCATCATGTCCTCCAGGGTTTGAGTTGACAGATGACAATCGATGTATATTGCGCACCCCCTATCAACAGTATGAATCGGAAAGTGGAAATGAAACAGGGGTTGGTGGATTGAGAACAGCATTGCCGGCAGTTCGTGATGGATTTACTCCACAACAGATTGACCTGGGCCGTTATCTTTTTTTTGACCCTGTTCTATCCAGGGACGGAAGTATTTCATGTGCCACATGTCACGACCCTGACAAAGGATTCAGCGATGGTTTGAAAACCAGTGTAGGGATTAATGAAAAAAAATTAAAACGAGCGGCTCCCAGTTTGTGGAACACTGCTTTTCTGAAGAAGTTTTTTTGGGATGCACGCGGAAAAACACTGGAGGAACAAATGCAAGGCCCGCTATTTTCTCCCGATGAAATGGGTACAACACGTGAACAATTATTAAGTACGCTTAACAAGATTGAAACTTATCAGAACTTGTTTGGTCAGGCTTTCCCATCGAAAAAGTCTGATCAGATTGAGTTGAATGAAATATATGTTGCCCTGACTGCCTTTGAATCTTCGTTGATCTCATTGAATAGTCGTTACGATCAATATGCACATGGCTATCATCAGGCTCTTAACAAACAGGAAATTGAAGGGCTGAATATTTTCCGTTCGTTTGTTGCGCGCTGTGCCGAGTGCCACACTCCTCCTTTATTCACCAATCAACAGGTAGCTGTAATAGGCCTGGCCGAACCCAACGGGTTAACCTTTGACCCAGGCGCACAAGATACTTATCATGACTCAACGCTGCGTGGCGCTTTCAAAGTACCTTCATTACGTAATGTTGATCGCACTGCGCCATATACTCACTCAGGTCGGTTTGAGACCATGCGAGAGATGGCTGAATTTTATAACAAGGGCCGGGGACATGAAATTCCTGAAGGTGAAAAACTGTATTTGCACTGGCATATCTGGGAACCTCAACTCAGCGACTATGAACTGGATCGCCTGGTAGATTTTATGAAAACACTCACCGATGAAAGTTTCAAGCCGGTAATTCCAAAGCAACTTCCTTCCGGAATAAAAATAAAGGACAATACTTCCTTATCAGCATTATCTATTCAACCATAAACAACCGTAGAATGAAAATTGTAAAACAAATTATGATCCCAATCATCATCCTTTCGATTGGGATCTTTCTGGGAAAATATTTCTTTGGGAAATCTTCTGGTTCCATTCCTGCACCTATGCCCACTTATTTTAATCAAGTTACTACGGCAGGTGATTCCACCGGCATGGGAGCTGGAACAATTACAGGTAAAACTTTCGAAATAAAAGAAGGGCAATCCATTCAGGAAGCTGTAGGCAAGGCTAACCCCGGGGATCTGATCAGGATTTATCCAGGAACGTATAGTGAAACCGTTTACATCGACAAAGATAATATCTCGCTTCAAGGTGTGATTCAGAATGGTGAATGGCCAGTGCTGGACGGGAAGAAGACAATGAATGACGCCATCCTATATTCTGGAAACGGCATCCTGATTGAAAATTTGAAAATCACCAATTACAAAGGCAATGGTATCATGGGGCAGGCGGGTAATAATTATGTAATACGAAATAACTGGATTATTGATACGGGCGTCTATGGCATCTTTCCTCAATATGGAAAAAATGGTCTGGTAGAACGAAATATAGTATCAGGCATTGCAGATGCAGCCATCTATATTGGCATGTGTGATAATATTGACGTTCGCTTTAATGAAGTGTTTGACAACGTTGCCGGAATTGAAATTGAAAATTCAAGACATGCTTTGGTCGAGTTCAACTATGCACACAACAATACCGGTGGGATTCTGGCATTTCTTACACAGGGTTTACCTATCAAAACCTGCTACGATGTAATCATCAGAAGCAACTATGTAATCAATAACAACCACGATAATTTTGGCGCGGTTGGTTCTACCGTTTCTCACATTCCTAAGGGCACAGGTATTTTAATCCTCGCTGCTGATGATGTTACGATTGAAAATAATATTGTTATGGGAAATGACAATGTTGGTCTTACCATCACAGATTATGCTTATGCAGGTTTTGATCAATCACATGATCCTGAATCGGAGCCAAACTCTGACCGGATTGTAGTGCTTGATAATTTCATGCAGAACAATGGAAATAATCCAAACGATGAAATAAAAATACTTATGGCAACAAGCCTTTCCAAACTGGGACCTGATGTACTGGCTGTTGGCGGTGGAGTAGGTAGCTGCGTATCCAATCCGAGCCGTTTCAGATATTTTGGATTAGATAGTTATGCCAGTTGTGTGGCCTCAGATACTCGCAAAGTTATTTCTTATATGCTTGACAAGCCGGTGGCTCCACGGGTTACCTCGTTGAGTGGAAAAGGCAAGATGACATATTATGGAGTATGCTCCGGATGTCATTCGTATAGTACGCGGTTGATTGGTCCTCCGGTAAATGTTATTCAAGCACTTTACAAGGACAATCCAAAGGGAATTATGGATTACATTGCCAATCCTGTTCACAAGCGTGAAGATTATCCTGAAATGCCACCACAGAACTATTTATCCGAAGAGACACGTTCAGAGGTAGCCAAATATATGCTTACCCTCACGAAGTAATATAGTGTTATGTTAACGATAAAATGCGGTTGAAGAAGTTCTTGCCTAATCAGCGTGCAACAAAAATTATCTCACCGTAGCCTTATCAATTCGCTTAGGAGTATCTGTTCCATTCACAATGGATTTAGAACTCAGGGCGATAGCGCGGATGGTGGCCGTGATATTCTTCATATCCAGCGTTTCAAATTCATCATCTACCGTATGGTAAAACTTATCGATGTCAATTTCATCTGTGGAGATCGTGTGAGCCGGCACGCCTAATCTTGCCAGCGTGGCATTGTCAGAGCGATAGAACAAGTTTTGTTGTGGATAGGGATCAGGTTTGAATTCAAACTGGGTTCCGGATAAATTCTTCTGCAGAATCTCACCAAAATCAGATCGTTCATAACCGGTGATGAAAGCAAAGTTTTGTCCCCACTTGCTTGGCTTGCCAATCATTTCAATGTTGAACATGGCTACCACCTTATCGGGATTGAGTTGTTCTGAAAAATATCTTGAACCAAAGCCACCAATCTCTTCAGCTGTGAAGGCAACAAAGATTAATGTGCGTTGGTTGTTCTTGATCTTTTTGAAATAGCGGGCCAATTCCATCACTGCGGTGGTGCCGGAGGCATCGTCATCGGCACCATTGGCAATAGAGTCGCCTGCTACAGGAGCTTCAATACCGATGTGATCATAATGACCAGAGAATACGACAAACTCATCGGGTTTGGTTTTGCCCGGCAGCACGCCCACTACATTGGCCATCGTGATGGTTTCAATTTTTTGAGTTGCCTTCACGGAGTAAGATTGAACATCGTACTTACCCAACACAAATAGTTTGGTTGACTTGCGCCCACTGATAAAACGTTTGCTAAAGTAGGATTTCAGTTCCTTGAAATCTGATTCAAACTCGGGGGCTACCGTGATGATCGAAGAAATGGTATCTCCTCGGATAAAGCCAAATGCTTTGCTTAAGAGATGTTGTCTTTTGTCGGCAACCGTTCCATCGAATTCGATCGTTTTGATTACCAGACCTTGAGTGAAACTAACCGAGATGCTTTCGGAAGCCAGCACCACATTTTGCTTTTCAACTGGCGTACCATTGATGATGACATCGAGCGTGGAGGGAGCAATCATTTCCTTTTTAAATTCCTGACGATAGGTGGTGAGTCCTGAAAGGTTTTTAAGTCCGATCTTCTTAAACTCATTTTCAATAAAGGCAGTGGCTTTCTCAATATGTTCAGGTCTGGATGCGGACCTGCCCATCATATCATCGGCCGTCAGGGTTTTGATGATGCGGGTTACGTTTTCTTCTTTGATGAATTTGTTTACCGGCTGGCAGATGGCTGCTGTCACCAGAAATACAAGAAGAAGTGATAAAGTGATATTTTTCATCTATGAATTGTTTTCAGGTCACAAAGTATTGATAAGACTCCAAATACCAAGAATGCAACATCGGATAAATCAAAATGAGTGATTTTTTAATTTATTTTACTCCTGAAAAATCGCTGATTAGCGAATGGCAATATTCAATATCAGAAAAAAGAAAAGTTGTGAGAAGTAGAAGGGAAGCGCCAGTTTGTTTTCAGCTTTAACTTTCAATAGGTGATAGGCGCTTTGCATCACAACCGAAGTGAAAAACCATCCTACATAATTTTGAAATGGCACGATGCCATCCTTCCAGGTCCAGAAATCAAAATGCATGGCCACGGGTTCAATCAGCCAATCAACAGCTACAGCCAGTGAGGCACCACCCATGATTTTTAGTATGATTGGAATTCTCAAACTCTCGGTGAGCGAAGCAATGCAATACATCACTAATAACCAGTTGAGCCCGATAATAACCGGAACGTTAAAAAGCTTAGGTCCCAACGTGGCACCATACGCATACTGCCCGAAAATAATCCCGTAACGCACGCCAATGTATTCCAATAGAAAGCCTAGCATAAAAATGAAGATGGAATACCAAAGCACCTCCAGATTCCGATCGCGATGGTTTACCCATAGGATGAAGGCACTCATTAATAAATTGAACGGGGTAAGAAGCCTGAAATATTCCTGGAAGGGTGACAACATCCCCACAATACCAACCAGGTGTAAGAGTCCAACAATCCAGATGGAATAAGGCGTGATGAGCGTGGAAAACCTGAAGTAATAGTTCCGAAACATGTACCTTAAACACGCTTTCAGGCAAACTGTTCTGAAATCAGGTTAGAAGTTATCCTGCCCGATTGCAGGCATAAGGGGATACCCCCGCCAGGATGCGCGCTTCCACCACAGAAAAATAGATTTTTAAACTGCCTGGAGAAATTAGGATGCCGCAGAAAGGCCGCGAATTTATTGTTCGAACTGGTGCCGTAAAGTGATCCCTGGTACGAGGATGTGTGCATTTCAATAGATCGCGGATCGAGAATGTCTTCGGTCTCAATCAGTGATTCAATATTTGCGTTTAGAAGGTGATTCAGCTTGCCGATAATAGTCCTCTTTGCCTCTTTAATAATCGTGTCCCAATCCTGACCAATGTTGGCTGGCACATTAATCATCACAAACCAGTTCTCACTGCCTGCTGGTGCATCCGTTGAACTATATTTGGAAGTGATGTTGATATACACCGTGGGATCGTTGTGCAATGTTTGGGTCTTAAAGAGTGCTGCGAATTCCTGTTGGTAATCTTTAGCAAAGAAGATATTGTGAAGGCCCAGTTCTGGAAATTTCTTTTTAATTCCCCAATAAAAGATGAGTGCCGAGCTGGATCGCTCTTGCGAAAGAATTTTTTTAGGAACCTTTGCATGAGGAAGCAGTCTGTGATACGTAGGGTATACATCCATGTTGCTAACCACCACATCGGCATAGACTATTTCATGTTCAGTCTTAACTCCGGTGGCAACATCTCCACGTGTGATGATCTCTAATGCTTGTGTATTAAATTGAAAATCAACACCTGCATCCACGGCAAGTTTATACAAGGCTTTTGTGATGGAATGCATGCCACCCTCTGGGAAAAACGCACCAACATTAAATTCCAGATGTGGAATAGAAGTGAGTATGCCCGGTGCCTGATAGGGATCTGATCCATTATAGGTAGCGTATCGGTCAAATAATTGTGTGAGTCGCGGGTCATGGAGCAGGCGTGCATTGCGCTGATGCATGGTTTCGAACAAACCAAGGCTTGGAATTTCAGGAATCGCTTTGGCTACTGATTTAGAAAGCCACGTTTTAGCTTTGTGTAACGAGTTCTCTAAAAATAGGTGTGCAGCGGTGGAATAGAGGTGTTCAGATTTTTGAAGGTATTCGATGACAGCATCACCCGGTATATGAAGTTTATCTTCTACTTCTTTGGCGAAGCGTTCTATATCCGCGAAGGCAGCTAACCGTGTTCCATCTTCAAAAAAATACTGACAGGAGATATCCAGTTTTTGATACTGGTAAAATTCCCGAGGATTCTTTCCGGCATGGATAAACACATCATCCAGAAAATGGGGCATAGTAAATAAGGAGGGGCCAGCATCGAAGCGATAGCCATTTCGACTGAACTCCGTTAATTTGCCACCAGGATAATCATTGGCTTCCAGCACCGTTACATCAAAACCGCTGGTTTGTAATCGACATGCCGTTGCCAGCCCTGCTACACCCGAACCGATTATGATTGTTTTCCTCATCACGTGTTAAGGAAACAAATAAGAGTGAGTTTGGTTATGCTAACATAATTTGAAAGGGTAGACCTTATCTAACAGATCCAATATCCAATCGTAATCAATAGAAAATTCTAGTTCAAGTTCTTGTGCTTTAGTAAATTATGAGCGAACTCATAGCTTGCAACCTCGTACCATGCAATCGCCTCCTGGATCAGTTCTGCATCGTCTTCTATTTTTACGGCCGTGCCTTTTTCGTAATCAGGCTTATAGGTGTTCACTAATTTCTGTGGATTAAGTATGATCAGCTTATCATTTTTTAGATACCCGAGACTTTGATAGGTGCTGATGAAAACACGCTCACGGCCTGCTTCTAATTTGAAAATATCGTAACCGAAGAATTTACTTTTATAACTAAAATTCAATAGACCCAAAACAGTAGGTCCAAGATCAATCTGACTCATCAGTCGCTCCATTTTGCCAGTAGCAAATATCCCATGTTGTCAAAATATAAGTAACCTATATAGATGTATTTGTTTTCATATCCTGGTTCAACAATTTAGGATCACTATGAATTCCTCATGAGATTAATAGCTGGCTTTGTTCCACAAATTAGGTAGAGATTGTTTTAGATGTATTTGAAATGCCCGCATGAAAGGATTTTATAACTTTGATAGTAATTAAAAGAAACACATCCTTCTGTCCGCACCATGACAGTCTTTTAAATTATTTTTTGCGTGGTTTGAACATTCTTTTCCGCTTATGAAAAAATCAGAAATAGTATATTGGATTGCAAGATTGATGGCAGCCATCTTCATGATGCAGACGCTCTACTTTAAATTTACGGCCTCCGAAGAGTCCGTATTTATTTTTACGACCGTAGGCATGGAGCCCTGGGGTAGAATAGGTGTTGGAGTACTTGAATTAATAGCCTCTATTCTTATCCTGATTCCTGCCACGGTTTGGGCTGGCGCAATACTGGCGTTTGGATTAATGATAGGCGCATTGGGTATCCACCTTTTTTTATTGGGAATTGAAGTTAAAGGAGATGGAGGGCAGTTATTTATTTATGCCTTGGTCGTAGCAATCTGTGCCGCTTATTCTTATTGGAAAAGTAAAGCTGAACTACCAGATTTCATTCGAAACCTATTGCCCTCATTTCTTAAATAGAACAATTAGTTTTTCCAGATCTTCGGAAAGCGTTGCCTGATCTTTCAATGCCGATTGAAGTCCGTCAAGCAGATAGTTTGAAACATTTTCATTGCGATCAACTTTCGTTTCAATATCGCGCAGAATATCCAGTGCATCTTCTTTCGAGCTGAACGTCTGTTCCTTAATTTTATTCTTCAGGTTTTGAATGGCTTCTATTTGCTGTGTTTTATTCAACGATTCTGTCGTTGAAACTGGTTCTTGCGCAGCAACTGTTTTTTCTTTTGATAAACATGCATTATACGCATCAATGATTTCTTCGATGTTTCCTTTCCCCAGGTCACCATTTTTTAACTTTAGAGATAGCTCACTGCACTCTTCCAGGTAGTTGGCCATCATTTTTTTAAATCCAAGGTTGGGTACTTCCATCGATGATCCATTTAACTTGACCAGGTAGCGTCCATCAAAAGTGCTCTGATTAGGAAGCTTAAAGCCATATAAACTGAGGTACCCGCTTTTAATTATTTTCATCAACCTTATCGATTGGTCTATTTGCACAGGTTTATAGAATCCCTCGTCTTTCTTTAAGATCAAAATCTGTATGGCGGTATACATTTCTTTCTTACCATTATTAGTAATCTGGACCCGGTCCAATTGATCGTAAGATAAAATCCGCAAGGCGCCCTTAATAGTATCAGATTTAGTGGTTACCAGGTAATCAGATTGAGCAAAAGCGCTTAAGCCAATCAGGAATAGAACAATAAAAGCAGTAATTTTTTTCATGAGTAACTTTCGAGATTCGAAATACGGTATTAGTCGCCTGTCAGGCAAGTCCGATGCTGTTATAATATGACATTATTAGTATTGAAGCACTATTTCAAAATATATTCCGGTAGTCGGTCGTTACAATCTTTTAAAATGTTTTGATTTTTTTTCCTGAATAGGTTTATTGAGTCGTATTTTACGCCCATATGGTTAATTATAATCCAAAAGTCTGGTTCTCACTTGTTTTTCATGCCTATAGCCGGGCTGTCATGAGAACGCTTACTCCTGCACTTATTTTCATAGCATTTTATACGGGAGGCGTTTGTTATGTATTATTAGATATACTTCGTTTCCATGAAAGTGATTTTCATACCACTATATCCATGCACTCGTTGCTCGGTATCGTGCTGGGCTTGTTCCTTGTATTCAGAACCAACTCTTCGTACGACCGTTGGTGGGAAGGGCGCAAGCTTTGGGGGAGTTTTGTAAATAACACGCGAAACATATCGCATAAGCTAAATGCTTTTCTTGAAAAAAGTGATACCGAAAATCGTAGGTGGTTTGCCTTAATGATTCCAAACTTAGTTTTCTCAGTGAAGGAACATTTGCGAGGCGGTGTGAAGTTGAGTGAGCTGGAAGCGACAGACAATGAATTTCTCCAAAATCTAAAAGATGTAAAACACATACCCAATCGTCTTTCGTCCATGTTATACACACGGGTGAATGATCTGTATAAAAATAAGACGATTTCAGGGGATCAGCTTTTTCTTCTTGACAAAGAGCTGAAAGAATTTTCTGACATTCTGGGAGCCTGTGAGCGTATCCGAAACACGCCCATTCCTTACAGCTACAGCATGTACATCAAACAGTTTATTTTTATTTATGTCATCACGTTACCAATGGCCTTTGTGACTACATCAGGTTATCTCACCGTGCCGGTGGTAGTACTGATTACCTTCGTGTTGCTGAGCGTAGAATTGATTGCAGAAGAGATAGAAGATCCCTTTGGCAAGGACATCAATGACTTGCCTACCGATGAACTGGCTGAGAAAATCACTGATAATGTGCGTGAAATTCTTTTGTAATCGGATTTTTTCTAAAAAGCTACCGTATAGATGAAGTAAAGAATAATAAGTAGAATCATGACAGCATACATGACCAGATCGACCCGAACGTATTCTTTATATTCCTGATAGAGCTCTCTTAATTTTTTGAACATACGCGCTGTAAAGACTTTATTTTTTACAAATGTAACCAATTGGGGTGGTTTAAGGTTAAGTGCACTGATGCGATACACAATGATGTTTAAATTCCTGGTTTTTCTGATGGCGATTCCTTTTTTTGGTCAGAGCCAGCAAAAATTTACGGTAAGCGGTTATATTAAAGATGCTGCTAATGGTGAAGCATTAATAGGAGCTACCATCTATGTGAAATCTCTCAGCACAGGTGTTACCACGAATGTTTATGGCTTCTATTCACTCACCCTTCAGTCAGGTACTTATGATATTGACATCAGTTATATCGGTTTTGCCACTCAAACCAAGACGCTCGAGCTTAAAGAGAATACACGTTTAGATATTGAACTTCAAGCCGAAGGAAAACAACTCGAAGAAGTAATCGTGACTTCCACCAAAGATCAGGAGGGGGTGAAGGCTCTGGAAATGAGTACGAATCGCCTGGATATGAAAACAATTCTAAAGATTCCTGCCTTTCTTGGTGAGGCTGACGTGATTAAAAGTTTGTTGCAACTCCCAGGGGTTTCAACGGTAGGTGAAGGCGCCTCCGGTTTTAATGTGCGGGGAGGCAGCGTAGGTCAAAATCTTATCCTGCTCGATGAAGCAACGGTTTATAATTCATCTCACTTATTGGGTTTCTTTTCTGTTTTTAATCCTGATGCTGTAAAAGATACCAAACTCTATAAGGGAGCAATTCCCGCTCAGTTTGGAGGTCGCATTGCTTCCTTGCTGGATGTGCGCATGAAGGAAGGCAACAATAAAGATTACGAAGTAAATGGTGGCATCGGTACGATATTTAGTCGTGCTGCTGTTGAAGGTCCTTTGTTTAAAGGCGATGGTTCTTTTATTGTGGCGGGCAGGCGCTCCTATGCCGATGTGCTAGCCCAGCCGTTTGTGGAGGTACTTCAAGATGGTGGCGCATTAAACTTTTATGACCTTACCGGTAAAGTGAACTATAACATCAATAAACGCAATCGAATTTATGTATCGGGCTATACAGGTCGTGATAAGTTTTTCTTTGATAAGAATCAGGGATTTTCCTGGGGTAATAACACCGGCACCATTCGATGGAACAAGATCTTCAATGACCGCTTGTTTGCTAATTTCTCTGGCATCTTTAGCCGCTACGATTATTCCTTACAATTTGGTGAAAATGATCGCGACAACTTTGCGTGGAAGTCATCCATTCGGAACATCACCTTTAAACCATCATTCAGTTATTTTGTAAATACCAACAATGAAATTTCATTTGGTGCCGAATTAAATTATTATTCATTCGAGCCCGCCAATGCGTATGGCACTTCTAACGGTAACCGGATCGATATCAGCTTGCCGGAAAAGTATAACCTGGAATCAGCACTTTATTTCGGCAATAGTCAACGCCTTTCCTCCAAAGTTTCTGTTGAGTATGGTTTACGATACTCCTATTTTGCGGGCCTCGGTCCGGGCACTCAATACACGTATAACGACACAATCCCGGGTACGCGGAGAACCGCCATTGGTGAGCAAACTTTTTCGAGTGGAGAAGTAACATCGACCTACCAAAATCTTGAACCTCGCTTGTCGATGAAAGCTGAATTGAGCGAGCGAAGTTCAATGAAAGCAAGCTATACGCGCATGGCGCAATACCTGCATTTGATTTCCAACACCACAGCATCCAATCCATTGGATGTATGGACACCCAGCAGCAATAACATCAAACCTGAATTGGGTGACCAGTGGGCACTCGGCTATTTCCGCAATTTTGGAAAAGATCAGACGTATGAATTTTCTGTAGAGGCCTATTACCGCAAAACACAAAACCAGGTCGATTATATTGATGGTGCTGATTTATTAATCAACGAATTCTTAGAGGGTGACTTGCTCACGGGGCAGGGACGAGCCTACGGTTTAGAGTTTTATCTGCAAAAGAAAGTGGGTCGGTTTACCGGATGGGTAGCGTATACCATCGCCCGCACAGAATTGAAAGTGAATGGCATTAATCGTAATGAATGGTATGCGGCCCGATTTGATCAGACTCATAACGTCAAGGTGAGTGGTTTTTATGATCTCAATAAACGGTGGTCGGTTTCTGCCAATTTTAATTTTGTAAGCGGCACACCATCTACGTTTCCTACTTCGCGCTATATGATGCAAGGCATTCTTATTCCATACAATGCAGCTGACAGCAGAAACAATGTGCGGTTGCCGGCCTATCATCGGTTAGATGTTTCGTTCCGGTTGGAAGGCAAGACGATAAAACGCAATGGCAACCAGCGCAAGAATTCAGACTATTGGGTGTTTGGTGTTTATAATCTTTATGCACGCAAAAATCCATTCTCCATTTACTTCACACAAGGAAGTGAACGTGTAGCCCAGGGCAGCCCTATCAACAGCGAAGCGCGTCAACTTTCTATTATCGGCACCATCGTGCCTTCTGTTTCCTATAACTTCAAATTCTGATTATGAATAGCTATCGCCTATCTAAAAATATACTTTGTGTTCTTGTACTATCCATGGTTTTTTACTCATGCGAAGATGTGATCAATCCTGAATTGGAAGAGGCACAACCTGTTTTGGTCATTGACGCATGGATCAATAATGTGCCAGGTGCCCAGCAGATAAGGCTCATGCGTTCACAACCCTATTTCGAAAACACGCTGCCTCCGGGTGTTTCCGGAGCGGTGGTAACTGTGGCTAATGAAAAGGGCAACGTGTACTCTTTTACCGAAACCGAGCCGGGCGTGTATGTATGGACACCCGTTGGTAATGAAGTATTTGGTGAAGTGGGATTAATGTATGAATTAACGGTGCGTGAAGGAACAGAGACTTTTGTTTCAACATCACGCATGGGGCGCACTCCGGCTATTGACAGTTTAACTTTTTTCTTACAGCCGGGAGGCCAATTTTTCGATGATCAGTATCAGGCCGAGTTTTGGTCAACCGATCCGGCAGGATCAGGTGATGCATATTGGATCAAAACATATAAAAATGGTGATCAGCTTCTTAAGCCAAGTGAAATTGTTACTGCGTATGATGCAGGATTTTCAAAGGGAGGAAATTTTAATGGTGTTCCGTTCATTGCTCCCATTCGCAGAGCCATCAATCCTTTTGATGAAGCGGAGGATGGCACTTTTAAATCACCCTACGTGGTAGGCGATTCTGTTTATGTTCAAATTCAATCCGTAACCGAAGGTGCCTTTAACTTTTTGAATGAAGTACGCATTCAAACGGATCGTCCCGGTGGATTTAGTGAATTATTTGCAACGCCATTGGCTAACGTGTCCACCAACATAAAAAACACAAATAGTAATGATGGCTCGAAGGTGGTGGGCTTCTTCAATGTAGGCGCGGTGTCAGGTTTAGGTAGAAAGTTTAAAAGCCTTGACGAACTCAGTAAGAATTGAGTTACACGTTGTTGATCGAAATTTCCCTGCACAGAAAGAATCTAGCTTTTTATTTTGTAGCAAATTTCCCCATCCTGATGTAGCTTACCACTTAAATTTTGTTCGGATTTATTATGGTTCGTTACCTCTGGATACTTGCGCTCGTTTTAATTTTCAATACTTCAGGAAAGAGTCAACAGACTTCCGTATTAGAAAACAACCCTGCCTTAACGTGGTATCAGATTAATACACCGAATTTTAAAATCATTTTTCCGAAAGGTTTTGAGGAGCAAGCCAACAGGATGGCGAACACCATGGAACATATTCGCACTCCGGAGGCCAACACGATGGGAACATTGCCTAAGAAAATTTCAATTGTGCTACAAAATCAATCCTCGGTTTCAAATGCCTTTGTAACCATTACGCCAAGACGATCGGAATTTTATACGATGCCTTCGCAGAATTATAATTTTATCGGAAACAATGATTGGATGAATCTGATTGCCTCGCACGAGTATCGCCACATGGTTCAGTTTCAGCAGGCAAAAAGAGGTTTTAATAAGGCGTTGTATTATCTCTTCGGCAACAACACATTAGCGGTGATGTCGTATGTATCAGTGCCTCCCTGGTTTTGGGAAGGTGATGCGGTCGTTACTGAAACAGCGTTTACGAAAAGCGGTCGTGGCCGGATACCATATTTCGATTTAGTATTTAAGACAAACCTAATGGAGGGCCGCACCTTCAATTACAACAAACAGTTCTTACGGTCTTACAAGCACAACATACCTGATCACTATGTGTTGGGATATAATATGGTTTCTTACTTACGACAAAAAACCGGCAATCCTGATGTATGGAAAAATGTTACGGCCCGCGCATGGAATGCACCATTTATTCCATTCACTTTTTCCAATGCGATAAAAAAAGAAGCTGGCTTGTATGTAAAGGATTTGTATAAAGAGATGGCTCAGGATTTTAAAAAGAAGTGGAGAGCTCAACTGGATACGTTAACGCTTACACCCTTTGAACAAGTCAATCCTCGCACATCCAAAGCCTATACGGATTACCTCTATCCGCAAGAACTCGAAGATGGTTCGGTGCTAGTCATGAAATCTGGCATTGGCAACATCGAGCAATTGGTATCCATTGCTCATGGAAAAGAAAAGAAAGTATTCACTCCTGGCATGATCAATTCTTCCGGCATGTTATCCGTTACCAACAGTCGTGTCGTGTGGAATGAATACCGGTATGATCCACGGTGGCGGGTGCGTACGTATTCGGTGATTATGGGTTATGACCTGGGCGATAGAAAGAAACGAATGATTTCCAGAAACTCGCGTTATGCTTCGGCTGCAATTTCACCCGATGGTTATAAGGTGGCAACGGTAGAAAGTACCAACGAATACAAAACACATCTGGTTGTGTTGGATTATTTTAGTGGCGAAGTGTTGAAAGAGTTTGACAATCCAAACAACGATTTTATTTCTATGCCGCGATGGGATGAAAAGAGCCAGTCCATTTATGCGCTCCATACTAATCAACAAGGAAAGGCCATCGTGAAGTTTGATTTTGCTTCTGGAAAGATCACACCATTAACAGACTACACCGAGGAAAACATAGGGTATCCCGTTGCTTTTCATGATTATGTTTTGTTCAATTCACCGCGAAGTGGTATTGATAACATGTATGCAATTCATACCGCAACGGGCCAGCGCTATCAAATCACCACCAGTAAGTATGGTGCGTACAATCCTTCGGTGAGTAAGGACGGTAAAACGATTTATTACAACGAACAGAGTCGTGATGGCATGAATGTGGTAAAAATTTCTGTTGATCCATCTACCTGGCAAGAAGTGAGTAACCAGTATGTTGAACCTAATTCATCCTACCAGCATTTAGTAGAACAAGAGAATAATCCTGATTTATTTAAGAGTATTCCTTCTGAAAAATTTCCCACTAAGAAATATTCGAAATTTGGAAACATGTTCAACCCATATGGTTGGGGATTATATTTTAATGACGATCTCACGCAAGCCGATATTGGAATTTCTTCACAAGATGTTTTAAGCACCACGCGCCTCAATGCAGGGTATACCTTCGATATCAATGAGCGCACAGGATCATGGAAGGCAGGCATTAGCTACCAGGGCTTTTATCCGATCATTGATGTTAATTTTTTGAAGGGAACCCGTTCCGTTGATGAAGGTGATATTCAATATGATAAAGTGGTTGGCACCGACACCACCACGGTAGTAGAGAATCTTACTTTTGATTGGAAAGAAAGAACAGTCGAAGCGGGATTGAGACTACCACTGATCACAACCAGCTCAAGGTTTTCAGGTAATTTCACCATGTCTAACTATGTTGGCTTCACCGCTGTGTCAGAATTCACAAACAGTATTGATGGTGGCGGAAGATTAGTACCTTCTAATTACCCTCAATATTTTTTTCGCGATTACGCGGATGGTGGCAACCTTATTTACAATCACTTTTCCATGTCAGGATATCGGTTGCTAAAGCAGAACCGAAGAGATATCAACAGCAAATGGGGCCAGGCATTTTTTATGGATGTATATGGAACACCTTATCAGGGTGACTACAGCGGAGGTCTGTTTGCCTTTCAGGGGCGACTTTACTTTCCGGGTTTTGCCAGGCACCATTCCTTATGGGGATATTGGGCTTATCAGAAATCTGATATTGCCGATGTGCTGGTAAGTACTGGCGAGGGCTTGGACAACTATACTTTCCGGAATCAGATTCCTTTGCCAAGAGGTCAGTCGGTGAGTCGTTTTGAGAATTTTTATTCCATGTCAGTAAACTACACATTGCCGCTCTGGTATCCTGATTTAAACCTGGGCCCGCTGGTTAATGTTCAGCGAATCAGAGCCAATGCCTTCCTGGATTATGGTTTTGGAAACAGTAGAGTCAATCAACGTGATTTCAACGATAGCTATTTATCCACCGGGGCTGAAGTGAAGTTTGATATCAATGTGATCCGATTACTTCCTCAACTTGATATTGGATTCCGCTATTCTTATGGGATAAGTCCTTATGCATCAAAGTTTGAGTTCTTGTTAGGTACGATCAATTTTTAACCAAAACGAACATGGCGTTGTGCTTGAAAATCGCATAAATACGTCTATTTTTGACCCTCAACCTTATTAGATCGACATATAACATAAATCGAAATGGCAGAGATAGTTCTAATGCCCAAAATGAGTGACACCATGACGGAAGGGGTGATCGCCAAATGGCATAAAAAAGTGGGTGATACAGTGAAATCCGGTGAGCTAATGGCCGAGATTGAAACAGATAAAGCCACCATGGATTACGAATCTTTCAACACAGGCACTGTATTGTATTTAGGTGCGAAGGAAGGAGAAGCTGTACAGATCAATGGTGTTCTGGCTATCGTTGGAAATAAAGACGAAGATTTCTCTGCATTATTAGCAGGATCAAAAAGTGCAGTGGCTGCAGGCGGTAAAACGGAAGCTCCAAAAGTGGAGGTTGCTACAGTAGTAGCCGAAGCCGCCATCGACACGTCTGGCATCAAAGCCGAAATCGTATTGATGCCTAAGATGAGTGACACCATGAACGAAGGTGTAATTGCTGCCTGGCATAAAAAAGTAGGAGACGCAGTGAAGACAGGAGAGTTGCTGGCTGAAGTGGAAACAGATAAAGCTACCATGGAGTATGAATCGTATAACAACGGTACATTACTTTACATAGGAGCAAAAGAAAAAGAAGCGGTAGCCGTCAATGGCGTATTGGCAATCATCGGTGATAAGGATGCTGACTGGCAAACACTTTTAAAGGCACATCAATCTAAGGGTGCTGCACAGGCAAACGTGAGTACTCTGGTTACTACGGAAACGAAATCAGTAACTACCGCTGCACCGGTTCAGGCTGCGGCTACCAATGGAAGAATAAAAGCATCACCATTGGCTAAAAAGATGGCAGGTGATCTGGGTTTTGATATCAGTAAAATACAAGGCTCTGGTGAAGGTGGACGTGTTACTAAGTATGATGTAGAAACGTTCAAACCTTCAGCAGCTCCTGTTGCGACAACGACAAAATCAGCATCAACCCCTGTCGTATTACCTCAGGTAGTAGGCCAAGAGAGTTTCGAAGAAGTGGCTGTGTCGCAAATGCGTAAAACCATTGCACGCAGGTTGGCGGAAAGTAAATTCTCTGCTCCGCATTTCTACCTCACCATGGAAATCAACATGGACAAGGCGATTGAAGCGCGTAAGAGCATGAATGAAGTATCACCCGTGAAGATATCGTTCAACGACATGGTGTTGAAAGCAACGGCATCTGCCTTGCGTCAAAATCCGGATGTGAACGTGAGCTGGTTGGGCGACAAGATGCGCAAGAATCATCACATTCATATTGGTGTTGCTGTGGCGGTGAAGGATGGATTGGTGGTTCCGGTTGTTCGCTTTGCGGATAATAAGTCCATGTCGCACATCGCGGTGGAGGTAAAAGACCTGGCACAAAAAGCACAAGACAAAAAATTACAACCGAGCGATTGGGAAGGAAGCACCTTCACCATTTCGAATTTGGGTATGTTTGGCATTGAAGATTTCACGGCCATCATCAATCCTCCTGATGCGTGTATCCTTGCTGTAGGAGGAATAAAGGAGACAGCGATCGTGAAGAACGGACAACTCGCTGTGGGCAATGTAATGAAGGTAACACTGTCGTGTGATCACCGTGCGGTTGATGGTGCAGTAGGCGCTGCCTTCCTCAAAACGTTGAAAGGTTTGCTTGAAGATCCCGTAAGGATTTTGATTTAAAAATTTATGATTGTTCGAGATCCCGTTTCGGTCTATGGCAAGAAACTTCTTACGGAAGAAGAGTATCTTGATTTTGAACGAAAATCATCTGAAAAGCATGAATATTATAAAGGTGAGGTCTTCCTGATGTTAGACTATATTCACGCTGATACTCAGGAGGAAGTACAAGCAATGTCTGGTGCGACCTACACCCATAGTGCCATTGCATCAAATATAATTGGAGAGCTCTACGCTTTGTTG
This sequence comes from Cytophagales bacterium, assembly GCA_031416795.1. GTDB lineage: Bacteria > Bacteroidota > Bacteroidia > Cytophagales > Cyclobacteriaceae > ELB16-189. Next base: position 18,800 of record JANOUH010000353.1, read on the forward strand.
AAAGGTAAGCCATGCCAGCCGCTTGGTAGCGACATGCGGGTTTATATTCCACAGAACACGCTTTACACGTACCCTGATATTTCTGTTTTCTGCGGTGATCCAATAATTCAAGGAGAGGAAGAAAAAAGTTCTGCTATTGGTCCGATCGTAATTTTTGAAGTGCTTTCACCCTCAACAAAAAATTACGACCGTGGTCAGAGATTCAAACTGTATCGTGAAATTCCAGCGTTAAAAGAGTATATTTTAGTAGATTCGGAAACTGTTAGTATTGAAGTTTTTCGAGTTAATAAATCAAATCATTGGGAACTGGAAGAGTATAAATCACTAGATGATGAGTTACAAATCCCCTCGCTCTCACTTGCTATTTTATTGAAGAATATCTACGAAGGCACCAGGCTTTTAAACAAATAATGCAAAAAATACACGCGACTACCATTCTTGCCGTACTTCATAATGGCAAAGTATCCATTGCGGGTGATGGCCAGGCTACCATGGGTAACACCATCGCAAAAAGCAATGTGAAGAAGATCAGAAGACTGCAAGACGGAAAAGTTGTTGTCGGTTTTGCCGGATCAACAGCCGATGCATTCACACTACTCGATCGCTTCGAAGAAAAGTTGAATGCCTATGGCGGAAATATGAAACGTGCTGCCATTGAGTTAGCTAAAGATTGGCGCATGGATCGTTTCCTTCGCAGACTCGAAGCCATGCTCATTGCCGCTAACAAAGATGAGATTTTAATAATATCCGGAACGGGTGATGTGCTGGAACCTGACAATCATGTAGCAGCCATTGGATCAGGTGCCATGTATGCACAGTCTGCAGCGTTGGCATTGAAGAAACATGCAGCTCACTTATCTGCTGAAGAGATTGTTCGAGATAGCATGCACATTGCGGCTGATATATGCATCTACACGAACCACAACCTGGTTCAGGAAACAATAGGATAATTTGATCAGGATTTGCTATAGTCACAGATTCATTTCAAACTGAGATATCTTTCTAGGAGATAAGGTGCTGGAATTTTACTTCCACTATTCAATAAGGTCTTGTTGAATACAATGAAATGAAAAAATTCCGAGTTTACCCTGATCATATTATTCCTGCAACAGATTGGCGCGCCAATACGATTCAGGTTATCAAGAAATATGTTTTCTGAATCCGTGTATCACTCTTGATAAATCTAGTCGAATGTTGTGGCTTATGATCTCACATCAAAAGTGATCCTCTACGTCAACTTTGCTTTGAAAAAATCTACGGTTCGTTGCCACGCCAGTTCAGCAGCTGGTTTGTCAAAACGAGGTGTACTATCGTTGTGAAAACCATGATTAACATCAGGATATACATAGGCTGAATATTCTTTATTATTATCCTTAAGCGCCTTTTCATACGCAGGCCATCCTTCATTTACGCGCGTGTCTAAGCCAGCATAGTGAAGTAATAGCGGTGCGTTAATCTTGGGCACATCTTCTGCCACAGGTTGGCCGCCATAGAACGGAACGGCAGCTGATAAATCCGGGATGCGCACGGCCATCATGTTTGAAATCCATCCACCAAAACAAAAACCAACAACACCCACTTTTCCATTACACTCCGGATGTACTTTGAGATGGTAATAGGCGGCAATAAAATCTTCCAGCATTTCATTGCGATCGCGTTTACCTTGCAATGTTCTGCCTTCATCATCATTACCGGGATAACCACCCAGAGGCGTGAGTGCGTCCGGGGCCAACGAGATAAACCCTGCAACGGCAGCTCTTCTCCCCACATCTTCGATATATGGATTAAGTCCACGGTTTTCATGCACCACAATGATTCCAGGTAACTTACTCTTTGCATCCACAGGGCGCGAAAGCAACCCTTTGATGGTGCCACCACCTTTGGGCGAATCATAGTTTATATAATCGGACTTCAATCGGGGATCATTTTGCTGAACCTGGATGATATGATAGTTCGGGCTGATAAAACTAAGCAGTGAGGCAACGGTAATGCCACCCACTGCATACGTGGAAAGTTTATCCAGGAATAATCGCCTTTCAATTCTATTGTGCGCATAGGCATCGTAGAGATCAAATACTTCCTGCTTGATATCTTCCTTTTTGATTTCTTTCATACTAGTTTTGTTTTGGATTCCTGGCAATGGTGCCGTGATTATATCTCCTCCTTCTTCAAAGAAAGCATATTTTTCGATTATCTTTTGTTAACAGATTCCTAAATGGATACAAATCGAATGGCTGGACAGCTCAATCATCCCCTACAGAAGTTATTTAGTTGCTACCGCAAAATAATTTTTTAATCCATACATGCCTTAGGAAGAAGCAGTTTGCCAATGTGCAGCATTTTTTTATTATTGATCAGCAAGCTCATTACTTTCTTGCGATTTCTTTTCGATAGGTGTGTCTTCAATAAGAATAACAAAGTGCTTCAGGTGTGTGGTGCGCGAAAGTATGATTTTAATAATGCCCAGTGCAGGCATCGCCAGAATCATCCCGGCTATTCCCAGAATCTTTCCTCCAATCAACAAGGCAATGATGGCGGCCAGGGCATTGATGCTTACCTTAGAACCGGTAATACGTGGCGTGATAAAGTTGCCCTCCAGAAATTGAACGATAGAAAAAATAATAACAACACCGGCAGGGTACCATAGACTGTCTTTCGTAAGCAGGGCCATGACGATGGGGAACAACGCTCCGATAAAAATCCCTACGTAAGGAATGATGGTCAGTATTCCGGACAGTATTCCAAAAAAGATGGCGTGATCAACACCCAGTACGAGTAATCCAACACTATTGAGTATGGCAACAATGATCGTCACGAGAAGCAATCCTGAAATGTAACCTTGCACTACATTTTCTACTTCTTTTTTCCAGGCAACTTCTTCCTGATCGGAAAGTAAACTCATGAAGAACGCAGTAAACCGATCACGATAAATAAGGAACAGGAAAATATAAATAGGTATCTGCACCAGCAACGAAATCACGTTTGTAGTTGCCGAGAGCAAATTGGTTGCATATCTACCTAATGAGGTAAGACTATTTTTTAATAATTGATTTTGTTCATTCACCGTCATACCCAATTCACTGCGTAAGGAACTGCTGATTTTATCCACCCATGAATTGAATTTCGTTTCTAGATCAGGAAGATCGTTTACCAATGAAGCGAGTTGATTAATAATTAATATGCCGACCAACACAAATAGGATCAGTGTACTCAATAGCACGATCGTGATCGCCAGGGTGGAGGAAATTTTCTGTTCTAATTTTTTAACTATTGGCATTAACACCACGGTGAGAATACCAGCAATCATCATAGGGATCACAATATCCCTCGCCAGTATGGTGCCCACCATGATTAAGGCGATCACCATTAGTATCTTATAGGTATAATCCAGTCGGTCAAAAGTAGTTCTCTTGTTGTTCATACGTGTTGGTTACGCTTGTTCGATGGCTTCGAGAATCACGGCACATGCTTTTTTAATTTCATCTTCGGTAATCGTGAGTGGAGGCGCAATGCGAAAACTGTATGGGTGAGATAAAAACCAATAGCAAATCACCCCATGATCTTTTGCGAAGTTCACGATGTTGTTCACCGTTTCGGCTGATTCAAAATCGATGGCAAACAACAACCCGATTCTTCTTATCTCTTTTATTTTTTTATGTTGAATCAGCTGTTCAATTAATTTCCCTTTTGACTCTACTTGCGCGAGTAAGTTTTCATTTTCGATTACTTCCAGCGTGGCCAGTGATGATGCACAACATACCGGATTTCCACCAAAGGTGGTAATGTGACCTAGTATCGGATCGTGCGAGAGCGTTTTCATTTTCTCTTCCGAAGAAATAAAAGCTCCGATTGGTAAGCCACCACCAAAGGCTTTTGCTATAGTGAGTATGTCGGGTACGATTCCGAAATGTTCAAAAGCAAATAGTTTTCCAGTGCGACCCATGCCGCATTGTATTTCATCGAGGATCAACAACGCTCCGGTTTCATCACAACGTTTTCGCACAGCTTGCAGATAGGCTCGATCAGGAATGCGCACACCGGCATCTCCTTGAATCGTTTCCATGATTACGCATGCAGTTTGATTGGTAATCTGATCTAGTTGATCTGGATTATTAAAATCAATAAAGCGTACATCGGGTAACAATGGACGATAGGCTTGCTTTTTCACTTCATTACCCGATACGCTCAGCGAACCATGCGTACTTCCATGATATGATTTTCTACAGGAGATAATTTCTGTTCTTCCGGTAACTCGTTTAGCAAGTTTCAATGCGGCCTCATTCGCTTCCGTTCCTGAGTTTACAAAATAACAGCAGTTGAGTGCCTGTGGCAATAGACTTATCAGTTTTTTAGCAAGCGCATTAGGCGTAGATTGAATATATTCTCCATACACCATCACGTGCAAATGTTTATCAAGTTGATCTTTGATCGCCTTAATCACATGCGGATGCCGATGCCCGATAGCACTAACGCCAATGCCCGAGATCATATCCATATAACTTTTTCCATCGGGGCCATACAAGTATACTCCTTCGGCACGCTCAATAGGAATAAGAAAAGGATATGGTGAAGTTTGGGCTAAGTTGTGAAGAAATGTTTCCTTGCTGAATTCCATTCTCCAAAGCTACTATTTTTACGAATTGTCAAATGGCTGACTTTTTAGATAGGGCTGAATGACGTTCTTACAACAATGATTTTACGCTTACTTATCGTTATTGGGATTTTGTTCACACTGTCAGGTTGTATTGGCACCGATTACGTAGATGATCCCATCATAGGAGAACAGATTGAAATGAGTGAATCCCAACTGGCCTTGATGGTTGGCGAGTCGCATCCGCTGTCAGCCACGTATTTTGACGAATATGGGATTGAAAAATCGGTTGAACTCTTGTGGACTTCATCAGCGCCCGGAGTAGCCGCGGTGGACTCTAAAGGTGTGGTGAAGGCGATTAGTGCCGGTCAGGCGATGGTGGTGGCATCTTTTGGAAGCACCTTGAGTTCATCAGTGAACATCACCGTAGTAGCAAATGCCAACCAGGTGGCCAAAGTGGAGATCACCTCTCCCTCCAATAAAATTTCTTTAGGTGTTGGTGAAAGTCATGCGTTGGTTGTAGTGGTAAAAAATATTAATAATGAAATTCTCATCAGCCGTGAAGTGCAATGGTTCAGTGAAAACGCTTCCATCGCCACAGTGAATAATGGAGTTGTTGCCGGTGTTTCAACCGGGCTGGTCGATATTCATGCTAAGGTGGAAGGAGTAAAAAGTAATCTTTTAAACTTTTCTATTGGGGGTGGACTATCTGGATCGTTTGTTAGCGCAGGTGGTTACAAAGCCATTGGTATGGCATCACTAAAAGAAACGAATGGAGATATCATCCTCGAGTTTAGCACGAACTTCGAGACCAGTTTTGCACTTGGCACATTCGTTTATATGTCGAATGTGACCAATGGTTCGCAGGTAAAAGCCAATGGCCTTGAAGTTGCCCAGATTACAACTAACGGGGCTAAGTCTTTTAATCTATCTGCGATAAGCCCAGGAATAAAATTGACGGATTATAACTATGTGATCATCTTATGCAAGCCTGCCAGTGTCACCTTTGGTTATGCCGAATTAAAATAAGCCATGAAGAAATTTATACTCATCCTTACGTTCACACTTTCTACTTCACTTCTTTTTGCT
>JANOUH010000354.1:0-19112 GCA_031416795.1 Cytophagales bacterium
GCATCAAAAAAAGGTGTAATCAAATCATAGTAACCATTGGCCACCATCACTTTCAGGTCTTTATTTCTTCGCATGGCATCACCCAGTTTCCGACCAACGCTAACGTATGAGGGTTCCCAATAACTACCCTCAGCTACATCACGCCATCTCCATTTCGAGCCCAATTGAGAATTGGAAGTGACATAGGGCCTGTCCATTTCCACATTTAGTTTACTGGTGAAATAATGGTTAAGAGCAGCGGTATAGGCACTGCCAATGGAATAGCTTGCCGCATCTCCTAGTGTGGGCCTGTCTGATGCTTCATCTGATTCCATCCCCATATATCTCCCATCCAACTGACCTATTGTCAATCCTCTATCGCGAAGCAGTTCCTTGCGAAATCGGCTTATTAAGATTCGGTTGTTAGAACGCTCAACGTAGGGCAGTGGAAGTCCCGTAAAATAGGATAACCGTTGAGCGATGTGTTTCTTTTGATCAGCGAGAAGGTGTGTTCCTTTGTATAGTGCCGGTGCGTATTCATCCCATGTAAATACCCTTGCCTCCTCGGCAAATTGCTCCAGGGTTTTCCCAACACCCGCCTTCTGGTGATACCATGCCGTGGCAGCCATGCTCGGCAAATAGGTGAGATAAGAAATATTGTTATCAAGATCTGACGTAGAGCCGGCATAATCCAATGCCTGTGAAATCAAAATAAGTCCGTTCAATGCAACCGACTGACCATCATCTTCCAATGCCGCAGCAACACCGGCAGCCCGTGTAGTTCCAAAACTTTCACCCGCGATATATTTCGGTGAGTTCCATCGCTTGTTTTTGGTTATCCACTGCCGCATAAAAAGGGCAATGGATCTTGCATCTTCTGTTAATCCCCAATAGTCTTCTACTTTCCCCTTGCCTATGACAATACTATATCCGGTTCCTACCGGATCGATAAAAACCAAATCGGTGAGGTCTAATAATGCATTGCTATTATTTACCAGCGCATAAGGAGCACCGCCATCGTCCGTCTTCGCGTCACTGTCAACTTTGGTGATTGTTGGACCGAATACACCCATATGCAGCCACACCGATGCCGAGCCCGGGCCTCCGTTAAAAATAAAAGTAACAGGACGTGTTGATTGCTCTACTCCCTCTGCGGTGTAGGCAACTGACCATATAGCCGCGGCAGGTTCGCCATCTTTATTTTTTAAATGCATTTCTCCGGCTGTTACTTTATACTTAATTATTTTACCACCGTAGGTGCCCTGATGAAGGGTTATAAAAGATTTGGGTTCAGGTACTGGTTTCGGTTCCTCTTTGTTTTCATTCTGCGCAAACGCAACACCAAAGCTAAATCCAAAAAAGGCCAATAGCATATAAGTAGGTTTTTTGAGTATCATGTCGATTTATTTAAATGTAGAAAGGTAAGATAGTGAAAACTTCCAAGGTATATCGCGCATGATCTGAGTTAAGGTTGATGAAAATTTGAATAGTCTGTACAATTTAAATGCGCTGGCTTTATGACATACCCACTGTGAATTACATCATACCAATCTGACATCTGAGTTACCCGGATGTCAGGCAATGAGCAGAACGATAAACTCGCTTCCCTCACCCTCCTTCATCTCCACCTTCTCCAAAGGAGTCCTTACGGACAACTCCCCACCGTGCGCCTTCACAATATCATAACTTAATGACAAACCCAATCCTATGCCTTGTCCTGTGGATTTGGTAGTGAAGAAAGGTTGAACGATTTTATCCAATACTTTTTGTGGCATGCCTCTGCCGTTGTCTTTTACTGAAATCAAAATCTTGTTGTCTTCTTTTCGTGTGCTGACAGAAACTGTAGGCTCGAACTTTTCCTGCCCGTCCGGCAGGCGGGCGCTTTTCGCTTACCGCATAGAAAGCATTATTGATCAAATTCAAAATCACTCTTCCAATCTCTTGCGGAATGATATTGATGTTCCCGATTGTTGGATCATAATCGGTATTCAACGTAGCGTTGAAGGATTTGTCGCTGGCACGCAAGCCATGATACGCTAATCGCAAATATTCATCGGCCAATACATTGATATTCGTGAGCACCTTCACACCAGATCTGCTTCTTGAATGTTGTAGCTAGATATTCCCGACTATGTTTATGCTTTTGATTCAACATTGATTGATTTGTGTCCTCATGTTTTAAAGTATAACATGAAATTATCACACTATGATTTTAGTCATAGTTTAATTCTGTTTTCATTAATTAACTTTGATACACCCCCTCCATGGACCCAAATCAAATGAAACAATTTCGTGGAATACTAGATTGCTTTCTGCATTGGGAAAAACAGACACCTGATGCGGTTTTCTTGCGACAGCCCATCGGGAACTCGTGGAAAGCGTATTCCTGGAAACAGGTTGGAGAGGAAGCAAGAAAAATAGCAGCTACCTTATCGAAACTGGGTATTTCAAAAGGTGAACGAATTGCCCTTCTTTCCCAAAATTGTGCAGAATGGATTATCTCTGACATCGGCATCATGATGGGTGGTTATGTATCCGTGCCTTTATATGCCAATATAAATGCTACTACGTTAAAAGAAATACTAACTCATTCTGAATCGCGGGTATTGTTCGTTGGGAAACTCCACAAAAATGATTGGGAAAATATCCGCCCGGCTATTCCTTCATCTGTCATGGCAGTGACCATGCCGGGGTATGAAAAAGATTCGATCACACCATGGAACCAATGGTTGATAACCAGCGATTCATCAAACCTATCAATGGATGTATCACCTGAAGATACTTTCACCATTATTTACACTTCCGGAACAACCGGTGCCCCAAAAGGTGTGGTACACACCAATCGTACTGTCATGAACGCATTGGATATGGCTGTAGAGGAAGGATTTCTTGATCAGCGCGGAAATCGCTTCTTCTCTTATTTGCCCTTATCACATGCTGCCGAACGTGGACTGGTAGAATGTGGCGCTCTTTATTCTGGTGGTTCCATCTCTTTCGTTGAGTCGCAAGAAACATTCCCTTCCAACATCAGAGACACCTTACCCACTCATTTTTTTGGTGTACCCAGAATATGGGAAAAATTCCAATCGAAGATTCTGGAAGTACTATCTCAACAGAGATTAGACCTGCTTTTACGTATTCCCATTGTTAGCACACTTATAAAATCCAAAATCAAAAAATTGTTAGGCTTACAAAATGCTCTTATCATCCTTAGTGGTGCCGCTCCCATTTCACCTGATCTGATGACCTGGTTCACAAAAATCGGCATCAGAATTCGCGAAGCATATGGCATGAGTGAAAACTTTAACGTGTGCACCATCAACCCAAAAGATCAAATACGAATTGGTTCGGTGGGTAAACTGTTTAAAGGCCAGGAAGTAAAAATTGATAAGGATACAGGTGAAATATTGCAACGGTGCCCGTGGCTCATGAAAGGTTATTTTAAAGAACCTGAACTGTCGGCACAAACCCTGCTTGACGGATTTCTACACACTGGTGATATGGGTGAACTCTCACCGGATGGGTTTTTAAAACTAACCGGTCGGGTAAAAGACATCTTTAAAACATCGAAAGGCGAATACATCGTGCCTGGAAAAATTGAAATGTTGTTTCTGGCACTTCCCATTGTTGACCAGGCCTGTGTAATGGGTTCTCGCTATCCACAACCCTTCATAATTATTAGACTTTCGGAAGCTGGTAAAGCCATGCCAGTCACACTGGTTACGGAGTCACTGAATAAAACGCTGCAGGACTATAATCGTAGCGCCATGGAATATCAAAAACTTAAGAAGGTGATTATTGTAAGAGAAGAATGGACCAACGAAAATGGTTTACTCACCCCTACTCTCAAAATGAAAAGAAATGCGCTGTCTGCTAAATACGAAGAGAGTCTGGAGACCCTGTATAATCACGATGAAGTAGTATCCAAGGAATAAATCAATGTACAATGAATGGAGGTGAGATTGTTGCACGCGTATTAAAGGAACAACAAGTTCGGTTTCTTTTCACACTTTGTGGGGGGCATATCTCACCCATATTGGTTGGAGCCAGGCAAGCCGGCATTCGTATAATCGATACACGACATGAAGTCAATGCTGTTTTCGCTGCCGATGCAGTAGCACGGTTAACTGGAGTTCCGGGTGTAGCTGCTGTAACCGCAGGCCCTGGAATTACGAATACCATTACCGCTATACATAACGCGTTGATAGCACAATCACCGCTCGTATTGTTGGGCGGTGCCGCACCTACTTTATTGAAAGGTCGCGGAGCATTGCAAGACATTGATCAAATGGCGCTGATGAAACCGAATGTAAAGTGGGCCACTGCTGTTCGCAAGAGGCGAGATATTTATCCAAAGCTCATGCAGGCGTTTGAAGAAGCACGGACTGGTGTGCCAGGCCCCGTGTTTGTTGAGTTACCGGTTGATCTTCTTTATGATGAAACCCTGGTGCGCGAATGGTATGTAAAAGCCAGGTCATCCAAGACGCTAAAGGATCGTGTTACTTCCTGGTACATTAACCGGCATGTTGAAAACATGTTTGCCGGTGAAATGCCTACTACCTATCAAGGGAAAAAGAAAGTACCACAGCACCCCTCCGCTTCAGAAGTCAGTAGTGTTATGACAGTGCTGAAGAAGGCGCAGAGACCTATTTTATTAATTGGTAGTGGAGCGATGATGATTCCTTCGCAGGCAGAAGCGTTAGCCCATAGCGTAAAGCAACTAGGCATTCCCACCTATTTGTCAGGTATGGCAAGAGGTCTGTTGGGCGTGGATCATGCATTACATTTCAAGCATCATCGTAAAGAAGCGCTTCGCGAAGCAGATGTGGTAATACTGGCAGGTGTACCCTGCGACTTTAGACTAGACTATGGCCGGCACATTGGAAAAAAGGCAACGGTAGTAAGTATCAATCGCAGTGCAACAGATTTAACAAAGAACAGAAACCCTACTATTGGAATACAGGTGGACCCATCAATTTTCTTGATTGACTTAGCACAACAAGTGAAAAACTTGCAATCCTTACATTGGAAAAACTGGGAACAGGTATTAACGAAGCGGGAAGCAGAAAGACAAGAGAAAATCACACACGAAGCACAACATCTTTCAAGCGGTATCAATCCTGTAAAACTATTTCTTGATCTCAATGAGCATGTGAATTCCAATGCCATCTTTGTAGCCGATGGCGGAGATTTTGTAGGCACATCTTCATATACACTAAAACCCAGAAAACCATTATCGTGGTTAGATCCGGGAGCCTTTGGCACCTTAGGCATCGGTGGGGGATTTGCACTTGGGGCCAAGCTCTGTTTTCCAGATGCTGAAGTATACATTTTATATGGAGATGGCAGCTCGGGTTACAGCCTGATGGAATTTGATACGTTTGTAAGACATGGTTTACCGGTTGTTGCAATCATTGGTAATGATGCCAGTTGGTCGCAGATTGCACGTGATCAAATTGAAATACTGAAAGATGATTGTGGAACAGTGCTGGCTCACTCACAGTATGAACAGATTGCCATGGCGTTTGGTGCAAAGGGAAAAAAAGTAACTTCTCTGGAAGAATTTCATGTAGCCCTTCGAGAAGCGAGGGCATCGATCCAGCAAGGAACTCCTTACATCATTAACGCTATACTTGCCCAATCAGAATTCAGAAAAGGATCTCTGTCTATGTGATAGTAGATTTAATTTAAAGAGAAATAAGAATCTCATATCATTTGCAGCCACTGGCCCTGGTGCGGTAAAATCTATTTTCCAAATCTTTCAATGCAGGATGATAGACGTAAAAATAAACGTAATCTAAGTTCGGCTATTTGGTTTATGGAGTTTTTATGCGATTGGGAATATGAACAGGCATACTTTTTTTTGCACTGATGATAGACAGGGATTGGTATGAAAGTGAATTAACTATTTTGCTGTTGTAATTCCCCTCGCCATCTTTGGAAAGATAAGGCCGTGAAAAGGTAAAACCAGATACCAATATACCCGGCCCCATAAACCCAAGGGTTGAAAGGTGGCCGTTTGAAATAGTTTATTCTTTCCATTTTGCTCTTTGATTCTGAATTCCAGCCAGGCCTCTCCAGGCAGTTTCATTTCCGCATATAAAAGGAGACGTCCGGTTTCTTTGTCTGCAACCAGCACCCTCCAGAAATCCAATGCATCACCAGGCTTCAGATCATTCTCACTTCTGCGTCCTCTGCGCAGGCCCACACCTCCTGCCATTTTATCCATCACTCCACGTATGCGCCACATCCAGTTTCCGAAGTACCAACCACGCTCTCCGCCAATGTGCCAGATGTTTTCAATCACTTCGTTTTTATCTCGTTCAAATTCAACGATTCGCTTATCTGTTAAAATACCATGTTCGGGCACCTTCACTTTGTCCAGAAAATTGTTTTGCAGGGTATCCATGGAGATGGCGTCTTTCCAGCTGGAGACCACATTCTTCTGACTGATTTTATCAAATGCCAGTTGCAAGGCTTCCTCATAACGAAGAATTTTTATTGGAACCACTTTTTGAATCCTGGTGTCATTGCATATCACTTCGTTTTTCATGCTGGCCACCAATGTGCGCGCCAGCGAGTAGGAGGTGGAAGTAACAAAATATAACCAAAGTGATGAAAGCTTCGGGGAGAGCACTGGCACGGTAATGATCAACCGTTTTAATTTTCTAACTCTGGCGTAACCCAACAGCATTTCCTTGTACGTAAGAATGTCAGCACCACCGATATCGAATGAGTGATTAAACGATTCCGCTTTTAACATCACACCTTGCAGGTACTCAATAACATTTCGTATGCCAATCGGTTGACAGCGGGTCTTCAACCAGCGCGGGGCAATCATCACCGGAAGTTTCTCTACCAGATCGCGAATGATTTCAAACGAAGCGCTTCCCGAGCCAATGATGATTGCGGCACGCAATACCGTTGCGGGTACTTTAGAAGTCTTCAAGATATCTTCAACATTTTTCCTGGAAAGAAGGTGACTCGATAGTGCTTCGTCATTGACAATGCCGCTCAGGTAAATGACTTGCTTCGCATTGCTGCGATTAACGAGTTCTACAAAGTTCTTAGCTGAATCGGATTCGATGCGTGTGAAATCCTCGTGCGAAGAACTCATCGAATGTACGAGGTAATACGCTACGTCAAAATCAATAGGAGCTGACGCCAGCGTTGATCCTTTCGAGAGATCACCTTCTACTACCGATATCTTTGCCAGATCTGCTTTGGAAAAATCATCCCAATCAAACCTGCGTTGGTCACGCACCAGGCAAATCACCTCATGACCCGCCTCAACCAATACGGGCAGAAGTCTGCGACCGATATAACCTGTAGAGCCTGTAAGAAGTATTTTCATAGGATTGTTATCAAATCTACTTAATTAAATAATGAAGGCAGTACTACTTCTGGTATCCTCATTTGATGTTGACCTGATTTAAGTATTTGAAGTGTCTGCACTTTGGTGAAATCCGTCATCGTTTACTGATTCTGTTTCCGGAAATTGATTTTTGCAGAGTTGATTTGAATCGACCCTGCCCGATATCGAGTAGGGATTGGTGCTTCGTTATCCTACCATTAGTTCGTTTACGCCACATCTTAAAACTACTTTCTTTCATGTGAGCGCGCATAATTGCAATTACTTCCTTTTCCAATAATCCAAATTGGGTTTCAATGGCTTCAAAAGGCGTACGATCTTCCCACGCCATTTCGATGATCCGGTCGATGTCTTCCTGGGTAAGATCAGGTGTTTTCATGATTTTAATTTTCTATTTTAACCAAACAACCATTCTAACATAATTGCTTGTGCTTTGTTTTGAACAGGTACCATGATAGCAACCAAAAAATTTCTGGATAAGCAGCGCCTAGTAGGCGATAGAGAAGCTGATTTGCTCATCGCGAAAACTTTCGCTTCTAATCAACAAGGGAGATTGTATGAGCTATTCAAATTAGACGAAGTAGCAATCCAACTTCAGCCCGAATCTGATCTGAAGAATTTTTTGATTGCTCAAAAGCCGCAACCTGTTTGGTTTAATCAAAAGCGACTGCAAAAAGGGCAACAACTCTTTAAACAGTATGCATTGGAGATGATGGCGTTGCTTGGCGCGATGTCATTGCCCTATTGCTATGCTGCGTCCCCGGGAAACAAAGCACTTTATTTATCCGATAAAATGCGAAACGCACCCGGGAAGCGATTGATCGATACCGCCTCATTCGTCATTGCGGTATTGACTCCCGGAACGTTAGAAGACGGAGAGACAGGACACATTCACATTAATAAAGTGCGACTTATTCATGCGTTGTCGCGGTATTACTTACAAAAGCAACCGTCCTGGAACATGGATTGGGGCTTACCGATTAATCAAGAAGACATGGCCGGTACCAATCTGGCTTTTAGCTATGTTATTTTGTTAGGTATGCAGCAGTCAGGCTATATTTTATCACAAAGAGAAAAGGAAGACTTTCTTTTTGCCTGGCGGTACATTGGTTATCAGATGAGTATTGATGAGAAATTGCTCCCGTCCTCTTTCCAGGAGGCGCGGCAGCTAGCCAATACCATTAAAACAAGAAATTTCAAAAAGACAGAAGAGGGGATCATTCTTACAACTGAATTATTAGGCTATTACAAAGCGAGCGTTCCTCCTGAGCAGGCCGACCTAGTGCCCTCACAAATTCGATATTACCTGGGCGAGGAAGTGGCTGAATACATTGGATTACCGATCGATCCCATTCGAGATCGGTTAGCTGCCACTGTCAGCACCTTTAAGTCTTTGCAAAGTATGTTATCCGTGCAACCCGATAGTTATCAAAAAATGCTTTCTCAACATATGCGATTAAAGAAGAAGTTTACCGCGTAATCTATAGTGGTTTTTTCTTCAACTTATCAAACTGGTTATGAATAGCCAGGATAATCACACCAAATAGCACGGCCACTACAATCAAAATGATGTTCAACAGACCTTCGATCCCAAAAGAAAGTTTGATTAAAATAGTCGAAATAATAAACCCTGAATTTCGAATTACTCTATTGAATTTATCTGTGTGTAGAAAGGAAATTAACAGCAACAACACATCTGTCAAAATCAATATGGTAAAGCAGGTGTCGAAGAATATTTTGTTCACATCTTGAATAGATGTCATATGGTGGTTTTGCGAGAAGAAACTATCATAGATCCACTCGCCCAGACTAAAGAAGGCCAGCAGCACAAAAATTGGTACTAAGCACTTAGCAATAATCGTTTTCATCTTTATAAACTGAGTAATTTCCGATGAGAGTTCGCTTGACTCCGAATCGACTACACTCTTTCGGTTGAGCCGATAGAATAATAGGATGAGCATGAAAAGAATCATGGTGGCAATCAAATCGTATGTTAGTAAAAGATCGCTTGTCACTCTAAACCAATCGGGTGTTAACTGAAGTTGGGAGAGATCTTTAAAGATTCGCCTGATGACAATCAAAGTCATAATCTCATATTGCTTGCCGATGTAGGTAGTGGTTGATTTGGGCAAGTAGTAAATGAGTAGATATACTTCGTAAATCAAAATGAAAGAGAAGGGCGTGTAAATAGCTGCAATAGGATTATTAAAAAGTTCCTGATAGCCATCAAACGTTAACACTCTCCATTCCACCAGTAAGATCAGTAAAAGATGAAGTAAGAAGCTGGCAATAGCGATGATCACGATCACTACTTCGCTCTTTTTGCGCGCTTCTTCAGAAAGTATTTTTGAATAGAAAGAGTTGAATAGACTGGCCATTTTCATCATTGCAAGTTGTTTGAACCCTACCTTAACAGCATAACCGCGAAATTGTCTTTTCAATAATCAATAACTGATTTGAAACCTTAGAGATTGATAAACAAAAATGGCGCCCCATAGCCGGAAGCGCCATTTAGTAGAATTTGACCGAATTATTTCGGAAGTACTACACCGTCAATAACGTGAACAACGCCATTGCTTCCTTTCAAATCAGCGGCCACTACATAGGCTGTTTTACCTGATTCATCGGTTAACATTACTTTGTCTTTGTCCAAAGAGGCAGTCAATTTACCACCGCTTACTGTAGTTACAACTGCTTTGCCATTACCCGCCTTGATGGCAGCAACAACTGCTGCTGCATCTAGATTACCAGCTACTACGTGGTAGGTCAATATCTTAGCCAATTGAGCTTTGTTCTCAGGTTTCAACAGAGTGGTTACTGTTCCAGCAGGAAGCTTATCGAAAGCTGCGTTGGTGGGAGCGAACACTGTGAATGGACCTGCACTCTTTAATGTGGTAACCAAATCAGCGGCTTTTACGGCAGCAACTAAAGTGGTGTGATCAGGTGAGCTGATGGCAATATCTACTACATCTTTTGATTGACTAAAAGCAGTAGTGGACATCGCGAAGGCAATGAGTACTAAAAATAAATTTTTCATAATGAGTTGTTTTTGTTTTCCATCTAAACAGGTAACCGACTTCATTGTTTGCCCAATTCAATTTTAAATTAAATTTTAAAATCAAACATTATCGGATAAACCATGTTGCACGAGCTGTTCAAAAAATCAAATAAGGTCGATTGACTCTAAATATCAATATCACCTTAATTTAGACTGCACACTTTTACGAATATTAATTTATCAACTAACTCCACTACTTTCTTTTAATAGTTTATTAATCTCTTGAGCTGAACATTCGATCGATATCCTGCTTATAGAGTCTTAACTAAATAACTTATCATGAATATTGTAGAAACTGCCGTTAAACACGGCTCGTTCAAAACATTGGTAGCAGCTGTAACAGCTGCCGAATTGGGAGAGACATTATCTGGCAAAGGTCCGTTTACCGTTTTTGCTCCATTAGACGAAGCATTTGCTGCATTGCCTGCTGGCACTGTTGAATCATTAATTGAGCCAGCTAACAAGGCAAAATTGCAAGGCATTCTCACCTATCACGTGGTTGCTGGAAAAGTAATGTCAACAGATTTATCTGATGGTATGAAAGCAAAGACAGTCAATGGTGCAGAAATCACCATTACCCTGAAGGATGGTAGAGTATTAATCAATGACGCTGAAGTGGTAGTTGCGAATGTAGAGACTGATAACGGTGTTATTCACGTTATCAACAAGGTTATTTTACCCGCATAGCTTCAAGAATTTTTTAGTCAGGGAGACGTTGCAATGGCAGCGTTTTCCTGCTAAACTATTTTGATAAAGAATTGATCCTTTCAGCAAACAATATTCAAATCGCCAATCGACTTTTATGTTTAAAAAATTTACAACTACTGATAAGCTATTACTGCTATCGGCTATTCTCTCTTTAGTTTTTTCAGAAACACTTTGGTTCAGGGGCGAAAAGGAAGCCGCCATTTTTATTGGCTTATGGGTTCCGTCCATACTTGGGTTTGGGATTTATTTGAAACTCATTAAAGGCAATTAAATGACTGATCTCATCCCTTATTTCGCTGCGTTGATTACGTTGTTGTTTTCAACAGGATTTTATCTTGCTTTGCAAGAGTTTAAAAAGCAGAAATAGTATTGTCGACCAGCGAAAGCCAAAAAAGTATTATTTAGCTGACGCAAAAAACTAAAACTGACGAAAGCTTATTTAACAGTTATACTATGAATACATACGCTATTGCAGCCCAACTCATTATCGCAGCCTCAATTACTTACGTGTGGGTCTTCCGTTTCAACAATATAATAGTTGAGTTCAAGCAATATGAATTAAGTGATCTTACCCGCTCGGCAGTGGGGGCCACCAAAATAATACTCGCAACGTTGATCGTTGCTGGCATTTGGTATCCCGCCTTGGTGTTCATCCCATCACTTATAATGGGCTTTCTAATGTTATCAGCTCAGTACTTTCATTTTAAGGTAAAAAACCCTCTTCTTAAGTACCTTCCATCCTTCTTTTTACTCCTCCTCTGTCTCTTCCTCGCATTCGTATCTGAAAGACCCTTTTAGAAATGAATTTTCTATTATTGCTTGCACTTTTTTCAAGTGTCTCCTTTTTAATCTATGGGGTTTCTTATTTCTATTCACCTAACATGAAAAAGGAGTTCAAGCGTTTTGGGCTTGAAAAATTAGGAGTACTTACTGCACTTCTGGAAATCATTGGCGCTATTGGTCTCCTGATAGGATTTGTTTTAACTCCTATCCTTTTAATTTCATCCGGAGGGTTAGCCCTGTTGATGTTCTTGGGTTTACTGGCGAGGGCTCGTGTAAAAGACAGTCTATGGGTTTCATTACCTGCCATTCTCTTCATGGCTTTAAACACCTATATTTTTTACCGCGCACTACTGCAGGTTTATTAATATCACATTTTTCTCTTGTCTTGTGTAAGGATTATTCTGAGCGGCTGTCCGTATTGTCATTTGTATTTTTTTGAAAAAAATTCTGCGGTGCCTTCTCTATTTGTTTAACATTTATAAGCACTATTAACTCTGAATCCTTAAACAGAATAAATTAATTTGAATTGCCAGCGTATAAAAAGAACCAGCGGTTGAACAATCAGTTATTCGGTCTGTTTGAAAGTCAATAAAATAACTTAAACAAAATATATGCTCACTATTCTAACAGACATCGTGGCCATCCCAGTGGATGATCCGATCGCATTTACATTCTTCACCGGCTATATGGCCATGCTTGCTGCAGCTGTTTTCTTTTTCGTAGAAAGAGGAAGTGTGGAAGGCAAATGGAAACTATCTATGCTAGTTTCCGGATTGATTACAGGGATTGCAGCGGTACATTACTACTACATGCGCGATTACTATTTGGCAACAGGCCAAACCCCTACTGCACTTCGCTACATCGATTGGACACTGACTGTGCCTTTAATGTGCGTTGAGTTTTACCTATTGACCAAAGCCGCAGGTGCTAAGGTTTCTTTATTATGGAAGTTGGTCTTAGCGTCAGTACTTATGCTTGTAGCCGGTTACATTGGTGAAGCATTCTCTGATGGAACGACTGGTCATTCTGTCCTTTGGGGTGTTATCTCTACCATTGGTTATGTGTATATTCTTTATACGGCCTGGTTTGGTGAAGTGGCACAATTGGCAAAAAATTCCAATGATTCAGCAGTTGTAAGAGGAATTCAGACGTTAGCATGGTTCGTGCTGGTTGGCTGGACGATCTACCCTATCGGATACATGTGTATGCCCGGTGGATGGCTTAACACCGGTCTTGGCTGGAATGCTTCCAATGTAGATTTATTCTATAACATTGCTGATGCTATCAATAAGATTGGCTTCGGCTTAGTAGTGTACAGCATTGCTGTCACTAGCAAAGCTACTGCCAAAGCGTAAGCATCCCCGATGAATTAAATGAGATAAGGGGAGGCTTGTTACCAAGTTTCCCTTTATTTTTTTCGATGTATGGAATAGTGTGTGAATTAGATAACAATAAGGTACGTGCTTAAGCTTGAAAAAATAAGAAAGTATTTGTTGATCACCGGATTGCTCTTGACATTGCTTGCAAAAGCAGTACTTATAGGGGATGAGGTACAACTTTATTTTCTAATCATCAGTATTATACTCACCGGGGTTCCTCATGGATCTCTGGATTTTTTTATTCAAAGGCAATCCCTTATCAATAGCAATCAAAAAATATCCATCCAAAGATTCCTTGCTAAATACCTTTTCAGCATGTTGTGTTATGGTATGGTCTGGTGGCTATTCCCGACCTTGGCATTGGTGGTATTTATTGTGATGGCCGCTTATCATTTTGGAGAAATTGATTGGCCCCTGCGAGGCAACACTAAATTGGATTCTGTATTATATACGATTTACGGCTTTCTTTTGATCGCCTTTATTCTAACGAGTCACATTAGTTCAGCAGCTCCTATTCTTGAAATAATTGTTCAGAAAAAGTTCAGTATTGACTTTTGGTTAAAATGGGGTACTCTTCTGTTTCCTTATTGCTGTGTCTTACTTAGTCTGAGTATGTTTATTCTTTTGTATCTGCGCTCCTATCTGGGATGGGAAAAGGCAGTACTTTATCAATTCGTTTTGCAAAGCGTTCTATTAGTTTTTATTATCTACGAGCTACCCTTGTATCTTAGTTTCGGATTTTACTTCGGACTGTGGCATTCGCTTATTTCATTTAATTTGATTCGCAGGCAAATGAAACTTACTAACGACTGGCCTGGGTGGATTTCTATCGCTAAGAAGGCCATTCCCTTTACTACCATGGCTTGGTTGGGGATACTTTTGTTAATTGTTGTATCCGGAATGTTCCAAACAGAATGGCTGGTACTCTCTAATATCTTTGTGGCAATCGCGATACTCACGCTTCCTCACTTGCAGGTTTTTACCAAAATAAAGCTTGGCTAATAACCCAATACACTATCAGTTTTTTTCCAGTGATGCGCCAATACCTTAGACACACCAATAATTAAGACGTTTTCCATTTGTTTAAAACCCATTTGTGGTAATTTTTTTTACTGCTGGGGCAAATTTGGTAACTCGTTTTTCGTAAGCATATTATCTTTTCAATTCTAATCAACTCCTTCCTTTAGATTGCTGAGCATCAAAGTTTGAACTTCAATAAACACCAAAGCGACTATTACTACAATTTCGGCTATAAAATAAGTTAGTCCAAGAGTTGTCAGTTTTGAGTGGCAATAAAAAACAAGACCCATTGTTATACAGCAATAAAGTAAGTTCGCAATGCTGATAGATTTTAAAAAGGGTTGCCAATTCTTGGTTAAGAATAAAAAGCAGGATAAAGAGTAAACCGCAAAAACATATGCTGTAATTGAAAGTATCGAGAGTATCTCCAGGGACATTCCAAAATACTCGTAAAATTTCCATCGTGCTAGAAACAATATTGATCCAGTAACAAAAGCACCCATTCCATCAATCAAGAAAATCTTTTTAGGGTTTAACGTGAGTTGAGTAAAGATTCTTGACATAACTCAATTTAGACAAATCGTTTGGAAGTTAGCCCAGTGCCTTTTTATAAACTCGCAATACTCTTTCTCTCGCCAACTTATGATCCACAATTGGTTTAGGATAATCTTTGGTTCCCAGCTCAGGTATCCACTTCTTGATATACTTAAGATCGGGATCGAATTTTTCTGTTTGTAAAGTAGGATTAAATACACGGAAGTAAGGTGCGGCATCGCAACCCGAGCCAGCGGCCCATTGCCAGCCTCCATTGTTGGCTGCTAAATCAAAATCTAACAGTTTTTTTGCAAAGTACGCTTCACCCCAGCGCCAGTCGATGAGTAAATGTTTGGTGAGGAAACTCGCAACGATCATGCGCACGCGATTGTGCATGAAGCCTGTGTTGTTCAGTTCACGCATGCCAGCATCGACAATAGGATAACCGGTTTTGCCTTCGCACCAGGCTTTGAATTCTTTTTCATCGTGACGCCATTGAATGTGATCATAGGCAGGTTTGAATGCATGCTTTTCTACCTGCGGAAAATGCCACAAGATCATATGATAAAAATCTCTCCAGATCAATTCATTAAGCCACGTTTCATTTTTCTTTTGGGCTAATTGAGCCAGCTTGCGAATACTCACCGTGCCAAAACGTAAGTGCACACTCAACTTGGTCGTTCCTTCAATGGCCGGAAAATTCCTTTGTTGATCGTATTTCTCAACGATGGATTGTTTGATCATACGTTCCGGAAACGGCAAATCCGTTGATTCAAATCCAATTTCTTCCAGGGATGGAAGCGACACTTTCTTTATTTTTTTGAATGACTCAAAGTGACTTTCCGTTGGATAGCTCTTGAGATGTGCCGGTGTAATCAATGATTTCCACTTGCGGCTGTAAGGTGTGAAAATCGTGTAAGGCTTGCCATCATCTTTGGTCACTTCCTGTTTTTCAAAGATCACCTGGTCTTTGAAGGTCCTGAAATCGCAACCTTTTTCCGTTAGAATATTATTTATGACCTCATCACGCTGCCGTGCATAAGGTTCGTAATCGTGATTGGTGTAAACCGCTTTTGGTTTTAACGACTTGAAGATCGCTATCGGATCTCCATGAAATACAATCATCGAGCTTCCCAATTCTTTCAATTGCTGCTGCATCACCGTGAGCGAATGATGAATGAACTCCACCCTTCGATCGGCTTTGTCTTCAAGCTTGTCGAGTATGGTGGCGTCAAAAATAAAGATGGGTACTATGTCTTTATTTCCCTTTAAGGCATGAAAAAGCCCGGCATTGTCTTGCAAACGCAAATCTCTTCTGAACCAGAAGACCGTAGCAGAAGAGTCGATGAGCGAACTATTTTTTTGATTGAAGCGCTTCAATTTCTTTTTCTAGTTGGTCTATGACTACTATTTTTGCTGCGTACAATTTAAGATCTCCTGACCGTTGTACGTGCATGGCCTCTTCGAGTAATTTTGCCCGTTTGGCTTCCAGTTTTTTCACTGGGTCGGATTTTAGGAATGAAAACATGCTCTTATAACAAGAAAACTAGGGTTTGGTTTATGGTATGTCGACAAACTAAGTTCAATGAACCAATAGTTGGTTTATCTGTCGTGTTGTACTGTAATGACCACATTTCCAGTCTTCTCCCCGGTTTCTACATAGCGCGTAGCTTCAATAATTTGTTCTAGTGGATATTTCCGATCGATCACCGCTTTGTATTTTCCTGACTCGATCAGTTCTTTAAAAAATAGAATATCTTTTTGACTGTCGGTGGGGATGGGAAACTTCACTCGTTTACTTCCGAGCAGGGGTGTGATCATGGGTAAGAAAACATTCTGCCATCCGGGACCCAGTTCCGTTGAAAAATAAACACCACCTGGTTTCAGTATTTTTTTACATTTGAAAAAAGTACTCTTGCCAACTGCATCCAGAACAACATCGTACAATTTGTCTGTGTTCGTAAAATCTTGTTGGGTGTAATCAATCACGTCATCAGCCCCTAATGATTTTGCCAATGAACTATTTTTGGTGTTGCACACGGCTGTAATTTCTGCACCGTAATGATGAGCGAGCTGCACACAAGCAGAACCAATAGAACCCGAAGCACCGTTGATGAGGATCTTTGGCTTCTTACTAAAATCTATTTTGCGGATATAATTGATGGCCAGCATTAATCCATCACACACCGCAGCCGCTTCCTCAAACGACATGTTGGTGGGCTTGATGGCGATTGAACCTTTTTCAGGAACACAGACGTACTGCGCATGTGTACCAAACTGATAGGTATTCAATCCAAAAACGGGATCACCTGGCTTGAATGAAGTAACATTTTTACCAATGGCTTCAATCTCCCCAGCGAACTCGGTTCCTAAAATAGTTTTCTTTGGTTTGAATAATCCACCGACAACGCGGACAGCAAAATATTCAGCTACACGAAATCCCGTGTCGGTTCGGTTTACGCTGGTGGCATGTATTTTTACGAGCACCTCGTTATCTTTGGGTGTGGGCTTAGGCACTTCTTTCAATTGAAGCACTTCGGGTGGACCGTATTGGGTGTATACAATAGCTTTCATGGCGAATATTTTCATTAATCGTAATTTTTCCTCTCAGCACGTTCATCCATGATTCGTTTCATAATATCCACTTTTGCGCCTCGCAGCACGTAGATGGATATTTCTTCCTCCCGTGCAAATCGATTGATTCTTTTGCCTGCGAGGTAAACGCTATCGAATAAAGGAATCTCCACTTTTCTATCTATGTCTTCATCATCTATTTCCTTTACTAAAATAACATCAACAATTTTCTGATCCAGATTAATCCAATCAATGTAATCGGCATTAAAGGAAGATGCGATCACTTTTTTATTTTTTGTGTAAAAATTGATGGCACCTGCCTGGCCATAGTTATCACATAGGATTAATGTCTGGTCGAGGTTGGATAATGTGGCGCTAACGGAATCTACTTTTTCCGCCAGTTCTTTCCAGCCCAGCATATCAGCGTAATCTTGAGGCAGCGCATGGTCTTTACCATCTTCCCATCGATGCAAGCCCATTTTTTTGTCAGGCCCCGAATTGTTCACAATGGATTCAGGACTCTTATTGGGGAAGGCAAAGTGATACATTGGAATAAAAGTCAACATCGGAATGGCAATCAACACGGGTTGTAAATATTTTTTCCAGCCGTTGTTTAATATCTCCACTAAAAAGACCGAACCAAAAGAAATATAAATGGGATACAGACCAATGGCATAATAATCCTTCGCTTTGAACCAGGCAAAGACAGCAAGTGTAAAAAACATCGACCAAAAGAAGAGCTGATACTTTTTATAAGGAGCATAAAACAATAACCCATAAAGCGCAGCGATGATCACCACTAATGAGCCAAAAAAGAAAAGTAATTGGCTTTTAAAAAAATCCCATCGATTAACATGGACTAACTGGATGTCGGTTAATTGTTTCAGGTGATGGAAGACAGGGAAGTCATTCTGGTATTGCCACAACAGGTTTGGAAAAATAAGTACGAACCCTAACCCGATGGCAAAATAAAATTTCTTCTCCTTGAACATGTTACGCTGTTCGGTGAGCAAGATGGCAGGCAACACCCCAATCAATAAAAAGGCAATGTTATACTTGTTTAAAAATCCGATGGCAAACACCACGGCAGCAGCGAAAAACCATTTGGGATTTTTGCTATTGAAATAGTTGAGCAACACAAAGTAGAAGGTCGTCCAGCTTAGTACATCCAGTGAGTTGGGTTGATAGAGTGTATTCAACCGCAACAGTGCAGAGAAGAATACGCATGTTGCTCCCAGGATCATCGCAGTCAGATTTCCGCCTAATTCTTCAATCGCTTTCCAGACGACCAAGATGGTTAAAGCCCCAAACAAGGCTGGAAAAAACTTCACCCAAAATATCGAGTTACCAAGCAGATGGATGATATACGAAATCCATGAAGTAACAGGAGGAACCGATATATATCCCCAGGCAAGGTGATGCCCCTGATCGAGATGCAGAAATTCATCGCGTTGTAAATCGTATTCCGGACTAATCAGTGTGTATTGGAGTACGAACTTGGCCATGATGAAACCAGCCAGAATGATATTTTTCTTTGTCAAGAGAACGGTGTCTGTTAAAATTATCGTTAACGGTTATTTGACTAGTTAAGTTACTATTTTCTGATTAGCTCACCTTTCAATCTCACTACCCTTTTTTCAACTGCACCTTCTAAGTGGAGTCTCCCGCCTCGGGGACTCCGCGTTTTCGTTAGCCTTTCACTCTG
>JANOUH010000355.1:0-15626 GCA_031416795.1 Cytophagales bacterium
GTAATTTCCTCTGTCATTGGAGTTACCTTGCCACTCTTAATCAGTTTCATGGTGCCATCCGTCATCATTACTCCATCAGGATGCGTCTGTTGTGCAACACTGAGTTGTACTGAATTCTCCTGATCACGTCCAGAAGAACCAGTGTTACCGAAAGAGGTAAGTGAGACCAGAATGGCGGAACATGCCAGTATTAACTTTTTCATTTTAGTTTGGTTTATAGTGTAATGACTTATGATTATTTTATTGAACTGACCAATATTTATCGTAGCGTGAATATAGTATATACAGAAAAACGGAAAGACCCCCGAAGAGGCCTTTCACATTCTAAAAGAGCAAATCGCTGTTACCTCTTACCCCAAAGCTCTACAATCGATTTGTTATTAGAATTATTCTTACTATCATACCAAAACGTTACTTTTTCAATCTTCCTGTTGCTTCCTCTCATATCGAGAATACGTCCATCATTTGATTTATTCATTTCATCAGTTAGTTCAATCACCCTCGATTCACCATCAGCAAAATGAACGGTACACTTATGCATATTGAGCGTACCGTTTTTCACGATAAACTTTAGCGTTTGAAAATACTCACCACTTTCTTTCAAATCGACAACATCACGATCAAGCGTATAGTCAACCGTGCGGGTGCCCAGCAGTGTCCAGGTGTCGAGCGATTTGTCGGCAGCTAATTGAGCGAATGATGACTGAACTTGTACAAGCACCATAAAGGTTGCAAGTATTGCTACTAAACTAATTCTTTTCATATTCATTATTTATTTGGTTTAACTTTTATATAAACAAAAAGCAGGCCTGTGTCATACTATCGGCATAAAAAAAGTTTATATCTTCACTGCCTTCCATATGATCATTCTGGGTTCCGTCATTTTTATTCTTCTGGTGATCGTCATTATTTTTCTTTATGATCTCCTGAGGTTCACGTTCATCAATAGTAGCATCACGATGGTCTGACCTTCTCTTTGGGATGGATGCATGAGGTCTCTCGCTATGGCAATAAGTAATCGATGCTTTTCTTTGTCCACCTTTCATAAAAATCAGATTTAAATTTATGTTGCACGAACAGTATAGAAATAAGCGTACCAGCAATGGTAGTGCCTTTGAACAGTATTCTGGCTAATTTTGAATGGAAGGGTGTAGAGACATTTTCACGATGAGGAAATAATTACTCTGTCTGGAGTAAGCGTTGTAAGCAGCTGATTATTTTTTAGATCTGCGATTATCCTCTTTTTTCTGATTGTTCTTTTTTGCAAATGACTTGAGCATGCTGTTCTTCAATCCATCAAGCACGGACTTAGCCCATACATTGAAAATGAATTTACTTCGGTCTCTCGGAATATCAATTGCCGCTGCCTTTCGGATGGGAGTATCTTTTTGATTAATGTTGGTCTTCACAAATGTATTTACCAGAAGTGTTTTAAATTCGTTTGTTGATTTTTTATTCTTATCCAGTACGATGATGTGTAGATCTTCATAATCCACCTCGAGCATGCCCTTAGAGGCATAATCAGTATAGTGGAAGTTAAATTTCAGATTATTCATATAGCCTGATTCGACACGCACATCAACCAGACTTTTTAAGATCGGATTAAGTGCAGCAAACGACATTCTGGAAACGGAACCTGCTGCTCTATACGTGGTGGAGCCATCCTGCGGAAATTGGAATGATGCCTTTATGTTTCCTTCATTCATGAGTAAGGCACTTGCCTTTAACGTTGCGTAGGGTTGATCACCTTCTTCTATCCGATTATTAAGATTGGTTAGTGTGCCACTCAAATCATCAAAAGTTACTATCCCCGATTCAATACCGGTTTCTGGAAATTCTTCAACAACAATGTGCGATTTATGTATCAATATCGTGTCTACTTTTATAGAGTAAGGTAACTTCAGAAATACGGACATAGGCATGGCCTTGATTTTTTTAGGAAGATCTGAAACTCTTTTGTCTTTAAAGGAATATAAATCGAATGATGCAATTTCCACTTTCGATGCTATCCAGGCGGTATCTGCCAGCTTGTGGAAATCAATTCCTTGAATGGATATCTTCGGTATTGAAAGATTTATCCTTCCAACCTGCCTTCCGGCATGATGAGCAAATTCATATTTTTCGTAGTTGGGAATAAGCAAGGTTGAATCAATGATGAGTTGCTTCTCGTCTGTATTAAATGAGATACCGGCAATCGTCATTCCATACATTCCTTCATGGCGGCTCATGCTTATTTTTGTCACGGCTCCTTCAGCACTTTTTGCAGAATAGTTAATAGCGGCTGTTAAACTTTTTTCAATGGATACTTCCTTAAGTTCGCAATTCAACACGGCTGAAAAACTCACCAGGGAATCAAGAGTAACCTGAGTCACCACAGATCGTAGCAGAATTGACTTAAATTTAAAAACAGGTGCTTCAAAGTTTCCCGCCTTCGGGAAAATGCTTTTACTACTTCGGTCAAATTGAAATTTGCCACTATCAATAGTGACTCGGTTAAAGATGACGGTATTGTTCTTGAATAATTCATAGAGACCAATTCCCCGCGCGGTAAGGGTCTTTATTCTTATTGAGTGCTGTCTTAAGTTGCTGCTATCCGAAGTGGATGCCCAGTCCAGTGATTTAACACATAGTGTGCGATTAAATAATGTTATTTTAATTGACTCCGCTTTTGCACCGAGTAGTTCAATCCTCGCATTGATTTCTTTTTCAATATACCTAGATAACCAGTAATCAGCGAGAAATACGGTCAACAGAGTGATTGAAATGATTAACAGCAAGAAAAGGGTTTTCCGTGCGATTTGAAATTTCTTAAAGAATGATATTCTATTATTCATGACGTGCCTGGTACTCGTTCTGTATCAGATTATCGGTCACCTTTGATAACCCGAAACAGGATAGCGATAATCGCGATGACCAGTAAAATATGGATCAGATAACCAACGCTGTAAACAAAGAAACCCAATACCCAGAGAATAATTAAAACAATGGCAATCAGATAAAGGAGGCTATTCATATATATATAGTTAGTCTGCATTCCTCGGTAAAATTGATGCCAGATAGGAAAGCTTACGTCACACAATAAAATCGTGCTATTTTACTTTTATTGATGTCTATCTTTTTCACCATGCCTGTGGCGAATAGTCTACACCCAGGCTGTTCTGAGTGTATTCTCAACGCTTTATAATCGGCACGATATTCCCGATCTCCACGAATCAAAGTTTATAAAATGATGCATGTGATAGAATTCTGTATACGTTTTTTGGCTGGATACGTATTCCTTTTTGCGATGATGATACTTCTGGTAAGGATAATGGTCCCATTTCATACGGTAAAAAAACAGGGTAAAGTTTTATAACCAGTTAAGAGATGATAGGGGAATACTCAACTTACAATCAGGGTATTACGAAAGATTTATCAGGTCTTGCCTTTAGGCTTGCCATCCTATAAACATGTGATTTATATAACTTTGCTTAAATAACATGTAACATAAGCGACCAATCATTTAGGGATCTTCGCTTCTTATTTAGTCACTCACCAATAATCTGAAATAGACTGAAATCGACCTTCAGAGGAGAGGCTATTAATTAGTTAATATTCTTTTTTACCCGCTTATGACTAATATTCTTGTTGTTGATGATGATCGTGACATTTGCCTGGTACTATCGAAGTTCTTATCGAAGAACAACTACGAAGTGGCTCTTGCGCATACTGGAGAAGAAGGTTTAAGTATGCTGCGCCAGAGTGATTACGACCTTATTCTGTGCGACTATAAATTGCCCGACTTAACGGGTGTCGAATTACTCCAGAAAATAAAGATTCTTAATTCTGCTGTGCCGGTAATCATCATTACTGCTTATTCGGACGTGAAGACTGCAGTGGAAACATTCCGCTACGGAGCGAATGATTATGTCACAAAGCCTTTGTATCCAGACGAATTACTGGTAACCATTCGCGAAACGATTCAAAAGAATCAAGTGAAGCCAGTTTCTCAGAACGGTAGTTCCGTGCATGAGGTAAGCGTGAAAAAAACAAATCATACAGCCTCAGCTTGCTTCTCTACAACGGACTTTATTATTGGAAAAAGTGCACAGTCGCAATCAGTGCAACGGTATGTTGAACTAATCGCTCCTTCCGACATTTCGGTGATTATTAATGGTGAAACGGGTACTGGAAAAGAATTTGTCGCCCAATCCATTCATAAATATAGCAAGCGTGCAAACTTTCCATTTCTGGCTATTGATTGTGGCGCATTACCAAAGGAACTTACTGGCAGTGAATTATTCGGACATATAAAAGGGTCCTTTACCGGAGCGATTGCGGATAAGCAAGGAAGTTTTGAAATTGCCAATGGTGGTAGCATTTTTCTGGATGAAATAGGAAATCTTTCTTACGAAAATCAAGTCAAACTATTACGTGTTATTCAGGAAAGAAGAGTAAAGAGAATTGGGGCAATAAAAGATACTGAAATTGATGTCCGGATCATTGTGGCCACCAACGAAAATCTTTTGAAGGCTGTAAAAGAGGGGAGATTAAGAGAAGATCTTTATCATCGTCTTAATGAATTTAAAATTCAATTGGCACCCTTGCGCGAGCGAAAGGAAGATATTCTGTTTTACGCTGACTTTTTTCTGCAGAAAGCCAATATTTCGTTGGAAAAAAATGTCAAATCATTCTCACCCGCAGTACGGGATTATCTTTCTAATTATTACTGGCATGGAAATCTTCGCGAGTTAAACAATGTAATCAGGCGAGCAGTACTTCTTACTTCGGGTGATGAAATTCAACCGGATAGTCTGCCTCACGAAATTATTCAAACCAATGGATTAAATACGGAAGGTGATATGATTCAGGAAAATGTGGGATTGTTAAAATCCATTGCATGGACCGCAGAGCGCCAGGCGATTATCGATATACTGGTGAAGGTAAATTACAATAAATCAAAGGCAGCAGAACTTCTTAGCATTGACAGGAAAACACTTTACAATAAACTTAAACTCTATAATATCGCGGCATAAAAAGGTTATCCCGTTGCCGGGATAGCCACACCTAAACCTGAACTTCACTTATCTGTACTATGTGTACCAGGTACAGTATTATCAATTGGATAGATCTGACAAATGGTAATCTGTGAATATGAAAAGTAAGATTGATTTTTTTCTTTCCTGCTTCTCCATCATGTGTAAATATCAGGCCAGTTTACAAGAAGTTGATTTGAACATGAAAGACAAACATCGGAATAGATTTATCGCATTTTTTCTATTGAAATATTTCCCCACTTGTAGCCATTAAGCAACATGACCAACAACCAAAATCACCTGACCATTACTTACAATGGAAAAAATGCAGAGACGTTGCCAGGTATCAATTTGCGCCAGTTTGAAAAGGAAATCGATAGTAGGGAATTTACAAATCATATTATTAATAATGCTGTTAATAGCTCCCATACAGAAATAGCCGCATTTAAATCAATTCGAAATGAAGGTGGAAAGATTATTGACTTTGAGTGGCTGCTCGTTCATAAAGGTGGCAGGAGCAGTTCTTATTATCCAGCGCAAGGGTTAATAGGAAAGCGATTGTTAGAGATAATGCCAGAAGTTCATGATGATTTATTTCCAATATATTTAAGAGTGGTTGAAAGTGGTACGTCTGAACAACTTGAGAAAGTATACAGGATAAAAGGCCATGACAAGTATTTTTTTATTACGATAACGAAAGTGGAAGATGGGTTTGTTACCACCTATGCGGATGTAACCACTCAAAAGCGGAAGCGTGCTCTTATCGAAGAGCGTGAAACACTTCTTAAGGAAGCAGAATCGCTGGCTCAGATGGGAAGCTGGAAATGGACGGAAAGTAATGATCAATTACATTGGTCAAATGGTCTTTATCGAATTTTTGAAAAAAACGTAGATGAACCTATATCCTGGAGCACGTTTCTGGAAGATGTCATTCCCGAAGACAGACTACTCATGGAGAATTATTTACATGAAGTTAAAACCAATAAAAAGGGATCGAGTATTTTTTACAGAACTGTAAAAAATGGGTGTCTTCGTTATTTTTCACTGACAACTAAACCTCATGCAATACAGGATATTGATATTTTGGGAGCTGTATTGGATATTACCGAATACAAAGAAAATCAGCAGCAACTAGAGCAATTTAGTTTCAATCAGGCCAGGATCATCCGCGAACTTGATGAGAAAGAAAAAAGATACCGCACCCTTTTTGAACGTTCAATTGATCCCATTTTTCTGACCACCGATAAATTGATCTTTCTGAATGTAAATAATTCCTTTTTAGATTTTATTGGCTATGAAGGTATTGAAGGATCGTCTGTGCCCCTCCAGGCCATTTTTGCAAATACAGAAGATTTTGAAATGTTTAAGACTAAGTTGATTAGGGATGGGCAAATCCGTGATTTTGAAGTTACTCTATTAACCCGATCGGGCGGAAAAAAATATTGTCTTTTAAATTGTGCTTTTATTTCCGATCCGGTTTATGAGAATTGTTGCTATCAGGGAATCATTCATGACCTGACACTTCGTAAGCAAGCCGAAAGTGATATGCTCGCAGCAGAGCGTCTATCATTAACAGGTAAGATAGCCAGAACGGTTGCCCATGAAGTGCGTAATCCACTAACTAATATTAACCTAGCCCTTGATCAGCTGCGTGAAGAAATTCCAACCGATAACGATTCCGCTATTTTATATTTTGACATGATTGAGCGAAATGCTACCCGGATTGAAGAATTGATGGGTGAAATGCTTAATTCATCCAGGCCCAAAAAGTTAAATCTTGGATTAACTCTCGTTAGCGAAATCTTAGTGGACACCATACGCATGGCGCAGGATCGGATTAATCTCAATCAAATCCAGCTGATCACTAATGAGTGGGATAAATTACCAAGGGTATTGGTGGATAAGGATAAAATTCAAATAGCACTTCTCAACATTATTATTAATGCCATCGAGGCTATGAAACCTGGTGAAGGAAAACTGATCGTTAATGCCTCCTGTCAAGATGATACCATTACTATACAAATTTCAGATAATGGCATGGGCATGTCACCGTCTGATTTGAAAACGCTATTTGATCCTTTTTTTACCAGCAAGGAAAGAGGTATAGGCCTGGGCCTGACATCAACAAAAAATATATTGAATAGCCACAATGCAGGTATCGAAGTGACGAGTGAGTTGAACAAAGGCACTACCTTTTACATTCAGTTTAAACTGGCAGTTTAAATTGCGTATCAGATATCAGGCCGCGCTACATGCCTTCATTCCTGAAGGCTTCTACTTTGGTAACTTCGAAAGCATAGCCCTGAAAGGGCGGAATTTAATAAGGCAGGGTGAAGCCCTGTCTGTCTGAAAACATAAATAGAAAGAAAGCCCTGAAAGGGCGTGATATGATTACGCCCTTTCAGAGCTTTGATTTGAGCAGCCCGTCATATCACGCAGGGCTTCACCGTGAGTTATGCGAACACGCCCCTTCAGGGCTTTAAAGCGAGTTAACAAAGTGTAAGCATGAAAGACCGCGAACGCGTACGTTCGCGGTCTTTCATGCCTTGAATGCGCGCATCATCCATCCATGAAATGGTTGTTGATTTTTCGCGGATAAATGATGAACCCTCATAGAACGATGTGGTTATTACTTTTAAAAAAACAATTAAATCTTAGAATGCTTAATGATAACGTAACTATTTTGACTCCTTCTATTCTGTGCGACAACAATGATTAAATAGATCAGTATGCATTGATCCTTTATGTACACATACCGTGTACATTTTACTCGATCAGCAGGAAGAAACTTGCTTTCAGGGTCTAAAATTGAATACAAAGCATGGCATATAATTTTCTTATCGGATTGTTATTCTTACAAAGAGTGGGAAACGTAAATTTAAACTTTCAAAAATTATGAACGCAAAAAACCTTATTGGTGGATTATTGGCAGGAGCAGCTATCGGAGTAGCAATAGGAATATTACTGGCACCGAGCAGTGGAAAACAGACGAGAGGAGATTTAGCGAGTGGATCTCGTAAGTTAACAGATAGCTTAAAAGGCACTGTAGAAGATTCAATAGAATCGTTGAAAGGAAAATTCAACTATGGTGTTGATGAAGCTGTTAAACGCGGAAAAGACACAGCCAATAACTTGGGTGATAAAATTAAAGTCTAGTGGAAATCCACCCGGAATTGAGTAAGTTATTTTCGGTGATGTAGATTTTATTTTAAGAAAAGGAAGCGCTATCAGATCCCTGATAGCGCTTTTTCAAATTAATCTGAAGGCACCAGGTTATGTACATGAAAAAAATTGAAGCACTCGTTTTTTCAGAAACGAAATTAAGATTTCAAAGATGCATTTAAAATGAAAGCAGGCCGCGACAATTTGAAATGCACCCGATTTCAATAATCACTAAACCAGGTACTTTATGATTTCAAACATGGGGAGTGCATCGATGGAGACATTGGCGGAATATCTTTTAGAAGCAATGCAACAAGGCTATTCCGGGAATTTTAGGGTGGCGGGTGACCGTCTCATAGGATGGAGTGCCGGTAAATACTACACTTCGAAGGACGTTAGTATTGTCGACTTCTTTCGGTTTGAAAGTTATGCAGATCCACAGGATAGTTCCATCTTGTACCTGATCGAAACCAATGATGGACTGAAAGGAATATTAATGGATGCTTATGGCATTTATGCAGATTCAATGATTTCAAATTTTGTTAATGAGATTGAATCTGACGAATTGAAACCGCGATCGTTAACACACTAAAATCTGATTTCAAATCAGGATTCAATTCTCCCTTATCATGAAATGGAAATATGAATAAACTGATTGAATTCAAATCATTACTTAAGGACACCTTCCACATATGGAGAGTAAGGGAACCATTCAACGCCAGCATTATCATTGCTTACTACACCATTTTCTCTTTGCCCGGATTATTGGTCATCATCATTAATATTGCAGGTTTTTTTTATGACAAGGCAGAAGTGGGAACACAGATATCGTATCAGATACAACTGGTTTTAGGTGGGGATGTAGCAAGCGACATTGAATCCATTATTGGCAAGGCAAGCGAGCGTGAAGAGACCGTGTGGTCATCTATCTTTGGATTAGCAATCCTTCTCTTTGGTGCTACGGGTGTCTTCACAGAATTGCAACAGATGTTGAATAAAATCTGGAATGTAAAACCTAAACCAAGGACAAGGCAAAGAATCTGGGCGCTCGTTACGGACCGGGTTTTTTCGTTCGGCCTTATTTTAGTGATTGGTTTTCTCTTGCTTGTATCACTGGTGCTTTCAGCCGGGTTAGCTAAACTGAGCAGTTGGGTTACTTATCATTTGTCGGAATCATTGACATTCATTTTTTATGGACTGGATGCATTGCTTTCCATTGCCATTATCACCATTCTGTTTGCGGCTATTTTTAAATTTCTTCCTGACGCCAAAGTAAAGTGGTCCGGGGTTTGGGCAGGTGCTTTCCTCACATC
Source organism: Cytophagales bacterium (assembly GCA_031416795.1). Classification (GTDB taxonomy): domain Bacteria; phylum Bacteroidota; class Bacteroidia; order Cytophagales; family Cyclobacteriaceae; genus ELB16-189. The sequence continues at coordinate 9,491 of JANOUH010000355.1, forward strand.
ATTTCTGTTTGTTATCGCAAAAGTTGGGTTAGGATTCTATTTTGGACAAAGTAATATTGGTTCTACTTATGGTGCAGCAGGTTCTGTCATTTTGATTATTCTCTGGGTGTCTTATGCAGGCTTAATACTTTTATTTGGGGCTGAGTTCACTCATGTGTACATCAATAAGGACGGAAAAAAAGATGTGCCAACAGCGATAGCTGTCGCTTCACCGGATAAGCCCGAAGAAAAATTTGTTTGATCATCATGATTTCTTTGAATTGCAAATCAGAATTTCTTCAATAGGTATAAGCACATAAGCATCCTGTTTTTCCCATGCAATGCTTTAATGTTTCACCGCTGAGACGCAAGGACGCCATGTTTAAGAATCGTTGCCTGAGATTTTATGTTTTTCTTTGCGTCTCAGCGCCATTGCGGTTTATATTACCTATTCTTCAAATTGTTAATTGAATACCGATACCTGAGGTTTAAATACCTGGCTGGTTCCAAAAAGATTCGCAAGCGTTGTTGAAAATTTGAATTCCCAGGCAGAAAGAAAATCCTGATTCCTTCCAAAATAGGCCACCTCAAATGAGAACCTTGGTAGTACCAGATTTTCATTTTGCATCCGCACACCAGCTCTTATCACCGGGAAAGATGTATACCTCGTAAAGGGTGTTGTGTCCTTTGAAAGCAGATACAAATCAAAGCGATAAAATAATGCAAACTGAAACCCATACGAATACCAGGGCATAAAGTAAACAGATTCCAGTCCTATCGTCATTCGCTGATTGCCAAGGGGAGCAATATTCTCCACTCTCCATTTTCCTGGAATGGTGATGGTTTGATCGAGCACACGATGGAAACCACTCATGTAGGATATGTAGACGAACTGTCGCAGTTGTGTTCTTCTTACCTTTATGAGATCAGTAAAATACGTTCCTCCAGCACTCATCAGCCCATCTTCCGCCCGGCCATTCTTAAAAAAACTACCTCCGGCAAACGAAAGATTGATATAGCCGAATCCTTTAAAATACCTGCCGTAGGTTCCATCAATTTCAAAGTAGGCACGGTCTGCAAATACATTAACTTCCTGGCCGCCTACTACACTCACCGAGCCACCGATGGGCAAGTCTTCGGTTCTTCCAAAGCCACGTATCCGGAGTGTCTTTAGATAATTTCTTTTCGTCACGGCTATACTGCCAAGGAACAAGGTGCGATCATAGAAGAATGAATTTGAATCTATGGAAATAAAGGGTACATCAATAAAGTTGCGTGTATGGGTTCTGGCTGATATAATGATGTTGGTTCGTTTGCCAGACTGAAACGAGCGCCCAGCCCAGAAATCCATATTGTTTTCTGTGTACGGCAGTTGCAAAGTGTCATACTCTTCAAAATAAAACTTCTCATGCGTTCGATACACTTCTAAGCCGCCCGCGTATTTAATGGCAGGTGTAAAAAAATCTCTACCCAATGAGACCGAAGTCTTGTGGCGAAGGTAATTATTGGTGTACTGGATCTGGCCTTGCATAAACGTGCCGAGAAAATTGGGGTCTCGCAGTCTTGCTTCAAATCCATTTTTTGGAATACTCGCTGTACTCTGAAAATAGGATAACTGTAATTGCTTCGCCATGCCCAGTATGTTCACATCAAATACATCCACTCTGAATTTACGAAACGAACCGAAACTTCCTGACACCCCGATGGAGCCCACGTCTTGTGTCACCACCACCACATCCACTTCGTTATCGTTGTCCTTACTGGGTGATAAATAAATTCTAGCATCTCTGAGCGTAGTGAATTGACGCAATATCCGCTCGTTATCGGCCAATTGATAAGGATCAACACGGTCACCGGTCTCGAATAGAAGGTTCCGTTCAATGATATGCGAACGTGTATCGCGATGAACCTTGTTTATAAAAATTCCAAAGCGCGAAGATGCCTTCTGAAGAGTATCAATCACGGATCCTTCAATCAGATCAACAGATTTAAAAACAATGGAACCGATGATCTGACCTTCAAATGCCTTAAAGGGGGCTTCACTTTTGACAATCACATCCAGTAATTTCTCTTTCCGCTTTTTTTTCTTGAAGATCCAACCGTGAATGTTCTTGCCTGACTTGCTTCCCGAAGCTCTTTTTTCAAGGCTGTCATAAAAACGGGTTGATAGATCATAAGGATTTTCAGATATTTTTATGACATCTGCTTCATGTTTGCGGAGGAAGAACACCGTATCATGTTTAGCGATGAATGTGGTGTCGCGCAACTTCACAAGCCATCCTTTTTTAACTCTCATTTTCCGCACAGGCTCCACCTGGCTGTATCCATGGAAGATCACTGCGAAAAAGAAGACAACTACCAGCAGGAATTTCTTTATCACCACCATGGCCATTCTAAATTCATGCTACAATTATTATCCGCAAGTTCATATGCATTTGCTCATCAGTGTGAATAAATCTCTACACCGGGTTGTCCATCCTTGTAAATATTACGGGCATACCGTCCATCTGAACTTGTTTTTAAACTCACTTGCCTCTGGCATGTCTTTTCTTAGTGATTTGAAAATCGTGGTTTATGTCTGTTTCAAATATGTTGGTCGGTACTGCCGATGTTTATCAGTTCATCATCGCTTTTTTCAAGAAAGCGTTTTCACCGCCTTTTGAATGGCGCGAAACAATTAACCAATCTTTTGATGTAGGTAATAAGTCCCTGTTTCTGATCACCTTCACGTGCTTCCTTGCGGGAATTGTTTTCACCAAACAATCACAACCTTCACTGGCATCCTTTGGCGCTGAGTCATGGCTTCCATCGCTGGTTTCTCAGGCAGTAGTGCGATCATTGGGCCCGCTGATTACAGGGTTGATCTGTGCCGGTAAGTTAGGTTCAAATATTGGCGCTGAACTCGGCAGCATGCAGGTGACGGAACAGATTGATGCCATGGAAGTTTCAGGAACACGACCTTTTTCATACCTGGTTGTCACACGTGTGATCGCAACCACACTGATGCTTCCATTGCTGGTACTTTATGGAGACGCGGTGGCCCTTATGGGATCTTACCTGATGATCAGTTCGTTTAATGATTCGGGTTTGATTTTATACTTCAATGCCGTTGCGGCTTCGATCACGTATACCGATGTTTTCGCCTCGCTCATAAAGTCTGCTTTTTTTGGATTTGCCATTGGTATCATCAGTAGTTATGCTGGCTATCATTCCGAAAAAGGAACCACCGGTGTAGGTAAGGCTGCCAACACGTCTGTGGTAATTTCGATGATCTTCATCTTCATCATCGATCTGATCATGTTACAATTTTTGAATTTTTTACGATGATAGAAACTCAATCCGTTGCTTCTCCAGAAGCACCCGTTAAAAATAAGGTCATTGAAGTAAAGAACCTGGTGAAAAAATTTGGTGATCGCACTGTGCTTCGAAACGTAAGCCTCGATGTGTTTGATGGCGAAAACCTGGTGGTACTGGGAAGATCAGGAACCGGTAAATCAGTACTGATCAAATGTATGGTGGGTTTGCTAAAACTGGATGGCGGAGAGATTACTATTTTAGGTTATAAGGTGGCATCATTATCGGAAACTAAATTAAATGAGCTGCGGCTTCAGGTAGGTTTTTCTTTTCAGGGAAGCGCACTGTATGATTCCATGACCATCCGGCAAAACCTGGAGTTTCCATTGAAAAGAAATCTGGGCATCTATGACCGTGCTCAGCTTGACGAACTGGTGATGACTTCGCTGAAGGAAGTCGGTCTGGAAAAAACGGTTGATCAAAAACCGGCAGAACTTTCAGGCGGCATGAAAAAGAGAATTGGAATTGCCCGCACCCTGATTCTCAAACCTAAAGTCATGCTGTATGATGAACCAACGGCAGGCCTCGATCCTGAAACATCAGCGGAAATTAATGAGCTGATTCTCCAGGTTCGTGCTAAGTATAATACGGCTTCGATCATTATCACGCACGATATTAGTTGCGCACGGCAGACATCAGATAGAATTGTGGCACTGATCGATGGCGAAAGTAAACGGGAAGGAACATTTGATGAATTGAAATCAGCAAATGACAAAGAGATGACGCATTTTTTTAATTATTAGAAATAAACTTTACTATGGAAAATCAAGAATTGAAACGAAGTCTGAAATTGGGAGCCTTCGTAATAGGTGGGATTGTTATTTTCCTATCGGCCCTTTTTTATTTAGGCAAAGAAGGCAACCTGTTCAATAAGACCTTTACAGTCTCTGCTATTTTTAAAAATGTAGAGGGTTTGAAGGAAGGCGACAATGTGTGGCTTTCGGGTGTCAAGATTGGAATTGTGAAGACCGTTCAGATTGTATCGGAGGGTAAAGTCATTGTGACACTTTCTCTCAAGGACAAACAAAATGAATTCATTAAAAAAAATGCGACTGCTTATGTTGGCTCGGATGGATTTGTAGGAAACAAGATTGTTATAATACGCCCGGGAACGGAAGCAAATATTATACATGATAATGACACCATTAATGCCTTGTCGCCAACGGACACACAGGAGTTATTCAACATTGCCAAGGAAGTGGGAGTGAATGCGCGGTCTATTTCTGATGACATAAAACTTATTTCCGCCCGGTTGAACAAAGGCGAAGGTGTATTTGGAGAACTTTTGCGTGACGGACCTATTTCTCACGATTTGCGCGAGGGGATAGTCTCTCTTAAGACGGCCGGTGAAAACACAAATCAATTTACCGGGGAGGCTAAAAAGCTAATGGATAAAATCAATGGCGGAGACGGATTGATCACCCGATTAATTAATGACAGCAGCTATGCCATCACATTTGATAGTACCCTTCAGAATATTTCCAGCACGGGTGCCAATTCAAAAAAGATTTCGGAAGATCTCAAGGATATCATTACACGGATAAACACCAAAGACAATGCCGTTGGAGTATTACTGAGCGACACACTTTTTGCAAAGAAGATGAGACTGACGTTGGACAACACGGAGTCTGCCACGCTAAAACTCGATCAGAATATGGAGGCGCTTAAACATAATTTTTTATTGCGTGGATATTTCAAAAAGCAAAAAAAGAAGCAGCAGCAGTTGGCAAGTAAAAAAATGTAAGATGAAGAGGCAGGTTATCTACACACCAGCAGACAATGGGGAAAATCCTACACACCACACGTATGCTAACCTGAATCTATACGCGCAGACCGCCTTGTTGAATGTTGGCATCATTATATAGCTAACTTATAATATTAGAAATTAATTAAAAACCAAAAATGAAAAAGTTAATAATTGTAGTAGCCCTTGTCGGTGCGCTTTTTAGCTGCGACACCAAAGAGAAAGCTGTCTTGCAGCACAAAGTAGATTCCCTCAGTGTTCAACTTACTGCAAGTAAAGAAGTTGAAAGAAAAATGAATGAAGTAGGTGCGTTGATTGACTCTATCGATGCAAGCCGCGAATCACTTAAGGTAAAGATGGTTGAAGGAAGTTCTTACTCCGACTATGTGAAGCGGTTGAAAGACATCAATCTGTATGTTCAACAGACAGAAGCTAAATTGGATGCTCTTGAAAAAGAAACCAAAAACACTTCAAAAGCTTCCAATGCTTCGATAAGACGCATGAGAGCGGATCTTGAAAAACAAACTAAGGAAATTCTGGATCTCCAGGAACAACTGGCCATTGCACGTAATGAGAATCTGGCAGTATGGACCAAAGTGAATCAAAAAGATTCCTTGTTATCGATGAAGGACCAGGTAATAAAAATCAATGAAGATGATATTTCCTCATTGGAGAAACTGGTAACGGATACCAATGCGGAAAATAAGCTTGCGGTTGCCAATCTTTATTTTCAGCAGGCAGAAGCGCTTGAGTTGGCAGCTAGCCGCACTCACTTTGCTCCACGCAAGAAGAAAGAAACCAGACAGGAAGCACTGGAGCTTTATAAACTTTCATTGTCGTTAGGCAATACTGCGGCACAAGCAAGAATTGATAACCTGGAGAAGCAATTATCATAACAACCATTGATGATGAAAAGACCGCAGCATGATGTGCTGCGGTTTTTTTTATGTGCGTCAGGCATGTTTATTAGCTATAGGGTGCAAGTCCCGAACACACAGGTAGGAGAAGTGTTAGCCAACAGCAAGGGTGTCCACTGTGAGGTGGAATCTGAAGGAAGCT
>JANOUH010000356.1:0-4790 GCA_031416795.1 Cytophagales bacterium
CCAAACCGGAGTTTTGAGATTACTCTTGCTGCGATACATTACATTTTTTATACGTAAGTAGAGATCCGACTCGCCTGCAAAAAAATCTTCAGGTTGTTCACGTTCAGGCAAACTCTGGCTGATGTCTTGCCATGTCTGTCCACCATCTTTTGATTGGAAAATGATGTTGGTTGCTCCTGGTTCAACCTCATGTGCGGTGGTAGGGTTAAAAGCTGAAAGCGTAAAGCATAAAGCTGAAAGCCAGAGAACGAGCTTTAAGCTTTCGGCTTTCAGCTATTTTCTAGTAGGTAATGCATAATAAATTTGATTTTAGTAAAGTAATATATCAAAATTACAGACATGCCGGATTTATACACCCATTACATTTTTTAAATGATGTGAGTGATTTGTTAAAAGATTACAATAAAGCCTTTTATAATGAGTGGTTGAACTCAAATTTTGATGCACACTAATCAGAATAAGCTAAAGGCTTTCCAAACCGGAGCGTTGTCACCAATGAGTAAAGCTCTCTCGGAGTCAGAAGAAGACTCTCCGGAAAAAAATTAAATTATTTAAGGAAATAGTATATTGAATAATATTATTTAACGGAGCTGGTTCACATTCCGACCTGAAATTAATCTCACAGCCAGCATCATCCACGCATGCCGCGCCAAATGCTTTCAAGCGGGAAGGGGCGCTGGGCACCCTTCCCGCTTGGAAGTTTAATAAGCCCAATAGCACACTGTTAGGCTTTTTTGCAAATCCCTTGAATCATTTTAATAGGCACAGCAATTATCAACTATTTTGAGTCGTGAAATTTTAGTCGGACAACAATATTAAAATATATTTCAGAATACCGTTACTATTTTGGACTTTGGTATGTTGCCTGATGAATAGGTTCCTCTGTTGCGACAATGGGAAAAGTTTGAAGGAATTAACATCGATCCGTTTATCTCATGAAGCGAAGAGATTTCATCAGTAAATCATTGGGGGCTACCGCGCTCACCGCTGCCCTCCCCCTTTCTGAACTATATGCAGAAGTGAATACACACGTCATGCAATCATCTTCAGATCAGCAAAAGAATTACGATGTGATTGTTTTGGGTGTCGGAAGTATGGGATCAGCAACTTGTTATAACCTTGCGAAGCAAGGTTATAACGTGTTAGGGCTGGAGCAATTTGATATTCCACATGAGTTAGGTTCGCATGCTGGACAGAGTCGTATTATCCGCAAAGCCTACTTTGAACATCCAGATTATGTACCTCTGCTGCAGCGTGCCTATCAAAACTGGAAATCACTGGAAGACGTAACAGGCGCACAACTATATTATAAAACAGGATTGCTTTACTTTGGTAAGTCAGATCACCCCCTGATCAAAGGACTACGCGAGTCAGCTGATAAATATAATATTGAAGTAAACGACCTGACCCAACAACAAGTCGCCAATCAGTTCCCACAATTTAATATTCCACCCGGCTTCGATCGTTTGATAGAACCCGATGCCGGCCTTTTAACTCCTGAACGAGCTGTGCTTATTTATACCGAATTGGCCATTCAACTGGGAGCTGCCATACACACCAAAGAGAAAACACTGGAATGGAAAAAATCAGGAGACACCATTACAGTGAAAACAAATAAAGGAACCTATCAGTGTAGTAAGCTTATTATTACGGCAGGTCCATGGGCAGGAAAGCTGATTCCCAACCTTTCTAAAAAGCTTACTGTAACGCGACAAATGGTTGCGTGGGTGAAACCCAGGAAGTGGAAACCTTTTGAGTTAGGAACCTTTCCCTGTTGGACGATTGCCGATGATCAGCGACCAGGCATTTTTTATGGATTTCCAATTCTTTCGACCGCAAAATTTGGTGGACCCATTGGGTTGAAGTTGGCGCATCACTACCATGGAGTTGTTTCTGATCCGGACACAATCAATCGCACTCCGACTGCGGAGGATGAAGCAAACCTGATTGAGATTTTAAATAGATTTATTCCTGAAGGATTCGAATCGACACACGTGATGAAGACGTGCATGTATACCAACACACCGGATGAAAATTTTATTTTAGACTATGTTCCAGGATATGAAAAAGAGGTGGTGGTGGCAGCCGGATTCAGCGGCCATGGATTTAAGTTTGCCAGCGTTGTCGGAGAAATAATGGCTGATCTTGCTATGAAGGGAAGCACTACACAGCCAATAGGATTTTTACATGCAAAACGATTTTTATGATCATTCCAATACCCATACAGGAGTGATCATAACTACATTCATTCGACTTCTGCCATTGGTGAAAGTTTCAATACCAAAATCTGACATGGAAAAATTTACTTTTAGTAATTAAAAGACAAAACCTCTATGGCCATGCTCATTCACATTCCTGATCACATTTTATTTGAAGATGACGTAATTATGGTGCTCAATAAGCCGGCAGGACTTATGGTAGAGCCTGATCGGAATGGACATCCTAATTTACAGCAACAAGTAAAAAAATATCTGAAGGCATCATATCCTTCATCCGAAGAAGTATACGCACAACATATTCATCGACTCGACCGGCCTGTCAGCGGCATTGTCCTATTTGCCAAGCAACGATCCGTGCTGAAGAATTTAAGCGAGCAATTTGCTGAGCGAAAGGTTAAAAAACAGTATCAGGCATTAACTGAAAAAACTCCTGCATTAAGGATCGATGTACTTGAACACTGGCATAGAAAGGAGAAGAAAAAAGCGGTACTCTATGCGGAGGAAATACAATATTCGGAGAAGGCAATACTCAAGTATGAAGTTCATGATCAGAGTACGATGCGTTTTCTTTGGAACATTGAACTTCACACAGGAAAATATCATCAGATCCGCGTGCAACTAGCCCACATTGGTTGTCCTATTATTGGCGATGCGCTCTATGGCTCTACTATTTCTTATCATCCCAACAGCATTGCCTTGCATGCCTGGAAGCTTATGTTTTTTCATCCCATAACCAATGATACTTTAATTTTTGAAGCGAAGTGTCCATTTTAGTATTCAGCCGCTTAAATATTTGCTCATGAGACTTCAACAACTTTTACTACATTTCTAGTCTTTAAAATCACATGTTATGAACCTAATTCAATCATCAACTAAAGCTCAGTTTTTAATTTTTATTGCAGGTGCAATGGCTCTTAGCAGTTGCACAAAAACACCTACCCAAGAGGAATCCAGTGAAGTAACCGATACTGTCGCCATAGTAAAGAAAGCGCCAATATCACAACCTTTGGTGAGTCATATCTATACCGCTGATCCATCAGCGCATGTATTCGATGGAAAAATCTACATTTACCCTAGTCATGATATTGATGCTGCCGTTCCTGAAAATGATAATGGTGATCATTTTGCCATGAACGATTACCACATTTTATCGATGTCGGCTATTGATGGTGAAGTAACAGATCATGGTGTTGCTTTAGATATTAAAGATATCCCCTGGGCTGGCCGTCAACTTTGGGCACCTGACGCGGCATTTGCTAACAATACCTACTACCTCTATTTTCCTGTAAAGGATAAAAGTGATATTTTCAGGATTGGGGTAGCCACCAGCAAATCTCCTGCAGGACCTTTTGTTGCAGAGAAAGAGCCCATAGCGGGAAGTTATAGCATTGACCCTGCTGTATTTAAAGACGATGATGGATCATACTACATGTACTTTGGTGGGATCTGGGGCGGACAATTACAGTTTTGGAATAACAATCAATATGATTCAAAATCCACGTTACGAAAAGATGGCGAGACGGCCATTCTACCACGAGTAGCAAAGTTATCAAAAGACATGAAACGTTTTACCGAAGATGTAAAAGAGGTTAAGCTGCTGGATGAAAAAGGTAATACCTTCACAGAAAATCAGAATGATAAACGTTTCTTTGAAGCAGCGTGGGTACATAAGTATAAAGGAAAGTATTATTTCTCTTACTCCACCGGTGACACACACCTGATCAATTACGCTATCGGTGATTCGCCCTACGGTCCTTTCACTTATAAAGGCATCGTGTTGCAACCGGTGGAAGGCTGGACGAATCATCACTCCATTGCTGAGTTTAACGGTAAATGGTATTTATTCTATCATGATGTGCAACTCTCAGGCAAAACCCATCTGCGAAATATTAAGGTTACTGAGTTGATTCATAATGAGGATGGCAGTATTCAAACCGTTACACCTTACCAGTAGTTTTTCCAAATTACTATGACAAGATTAAAAGAAGCTCTTTTCTTTAGTGTCATTCTTTTTATCATCGTTGGATGCAATGATCAACAAGCATCAACCGAAAGTTGGTGTGATCAGTCCATTAGACCTGAGTTTAAAAACTTCAAGGAAGTGATCACTCAGAATAATTGGTTTAAAGTTTACAACGTGGGCGAAGGCGTGTACGCCATTGCAGAGCCGTTTAATTATCAGGAAGTAATCTCCTATCTCATCATTGGCTCAGAAAGAAATATCCTTTTCGATACGGGTATGGGAATGGATCGGATTTCAGATGTTGTAAAGGAGTTATCACCTCTTCCAGTTATCGTAGTTAATTCCCATACCCATTATGATCATATTGGAGGCAATCATGAATTCGAAACTGTTTATGCCATTGATACGGCATACACAGCACAATTTTCATCCATCGGTTGGAATCACGATCAGGTTAAACAAGAAGTGACTAGCGAAGCCTTCTGTTCAAAAAGACTACCAGCTCTCGATACTGAGACCTATCAGATAAAACCGTATAAAGACAAAATAAAAAAATTCATTAAAGATGGCAACACGATTGATTTAGGTGGCCGGATCGTAGAAATACT
>JANOUH010000357.1:0-2925 GCA_031416795.1 Cytophagales bacterium
GGATCATTTTGCTTGCCGATTTTATCCAACCGAAACTGCTCATCAAATAATCCTCTCGATTTATTCTTCATCTGTTTTCTCCTTTTTCTCAAGAAACAAAATTTATAGATAACTTGGTAGGGTTATTAGAGATGCCCTTAAGATAAAACTCAATGATTTGCAGGATCTGGTGCCTGCCGATTGAGTGCTTAGAGTAAGCAGGCTAACTAAAAAATAGCCGACACTGGCCACTTCAATAAAAGGCCATCCAGCCAGACCATTACTTACATTCTTGCCATATACCAGCTAAGCTCTCTTTCTATTCTCTTGTTATGATAAAAATTCATGATGCTTTTTTGCAAGCGTAGATACACAGTTTCACTTTTCACTACATAGTCAAAGGCCTTGTGGTGCATGCAACTAACGGCTACCTCAATCTTATCCTGAGAAGATAACATCATCACCGGAATATTAGGATCAAGAGCTTTTATCTTATCAAGAGTCTGAATGCCATTCATAGCACTTTGATCAACACCGTTCAGATGGTAATCCAAAATAATTATATCGGGACCTTGTGATAGATTCGCCAGGCAAAGCTCACCCGTTGCAAATGTTTCAACGGAATAGTCGCCAAGTTGGTGAAATTCTATTTCCAATGATTTCAAAAACACTGCATCATCATCCACCAGGAAAAGTTTGATTTTTTCTTTATTCATGATTGCATGTTTTTAATAAGGTTATACTCTTCCGCCAGTTCATTGCATGCTTGAGCACAAATATTCTCAAGCTGAATGACCAACTGTTCTATTTCTTCATTCTTCTGCTGATTGCTGGCAAACTCCTGAACTTTTTTAGCCATGTTTTCATAATCCTCATGAATGCCCATGATTGAAAAGGAAGGAATTATTTTATGCGCGCTTGCATACAAGGAATCCCAGTCATTATCGTAAAAGCTTTTTTTGATAGCGTTGATTAAGGGTGGTGTTTGCTCCAGATAAATGGATATCATTTCCATCATTAACGTTGGATTTGATTTTGTGCGTTGGGATAAGTAATTCAGATTTACACATTTAACACTTTTAGGCAGCACATATTTGCCTTCATCGACTTTTCCAATGGAAAGTTTCTTTACTAACCCTATTATTTTGCTATATAATAATCGCTCATCAACAGGCTTAGCGATATAATCATTCATACCCAATGCCTTGCACTTCTCCAAATCCATGGTAGTTACATCTGCGGTGAGTGCGATGATGGGAATGTTAGATTTCATTTTGGTGCGTATGTATTCTGTGGCCTCAAAGCCATTCATTTCAGGCATTTGTAAGTCCATTAAAATAACATCGTAGTCCTTTGCTTGTAATTTCTCAATAGCAATTTTTCCGTTAGAGGCAATATCGCGCTCAAATCCAAAATCATCCAGCAAGGTTTTCATCAAGAGTTGGTTAAGTGCCATGTCCTCCACCACTAACACTTTGACGTTTTTTATTTTCATATTGAGTTCTACAATTTCAGCTTCCGATTCAGCAACCTCTTTAGTTTTTTGAAAAGTCAATATAAAACTAAAGGTGGAGCCTCTATCTATTTTACTTTTTACCTGAATACTTCCTCCCTGCTGGTTTACTAACTGCTTAACGATAGCAAGTCCCAACCCTGTTCCACCATATAAGCGTGCTGTGCCGCTGGAAGCTTGTCGGAATGTGTCAAATATTTTATCGATATTATCCTTGTTGACTCCAATTCCTGTGTCGCTGATGGAAAACTCCACCGTTACTTTCTCCTCATCTTCAGTGAGTAAACGCACTTGTACGGTGATCTTACCCTCCGCTGTAAACTTTACGGCATTGCTCATCAGATTTAGAATGATCTGGTGCAAACGCACCGGGTCGCCTATGAGCACCGCAGGAATGCGACTATCGTATTCCTTCACTAACTCTAAATTCTTTTCCTGAATTTTTGTCTCAAATAAATGAAGCATGGCAGAAATAGAAGTTACCATTTTGAAAGGTGTCTGCTCAAAGGTCATTTTTCCTGCATCCACCTTTGCCAGATCAAGGATATCGTTAATGAGTACGATTAACGCATCACCACTCATTTTTATGGCCGTTAAGTATTCTTTTTGCTTAGCTGACAAATCTGTTTTCAACACCACTTTTGTAAATCCTATGATCGCATTCATCGGGGTGCGAATTTCATGGCTCATATTCGACAAAAATTGCTGTTTTGATTTCACTGCATCTTCTGCTATTTGAGTAGCATTTTCGGCTTTACCTTTAGCTGCCTCTGCAAGTTCGGTCGCCATTTCAGCAAACACGATGGCTTCGGTCAATTCCTTTGCGATTCGCCTCTGCTCAGTAATATCTCTTGCCACTACCACGGCACCCAACACCTTACCTTGTTCATCTTTATACACGGAACCGTTGAATAATACATCGGTTGATTTATGATCTTTTATCGTGAGCGGATAATCTACTACAAAGCCTTTCGCAAATACTTCCTGATATACTTCCTTTGCTTTTTGGGGTTCGGTGAAATAATTAAAAAAATCGGTGCCTGTTAGCTCCTCTCGTGGTAGTCCTGTCAGGTCAACCGATGCATTATTCATATCCGTAATTTTACCAGCCGGGCTGATGGTAAATAATGCATCAAGGCTGGCCTCTATAAGACTACGGGCATAGCTGGCGATCCTTAACTCTGCTGCTCGCTTTTCCTTTTCATCATTTTGAAAGGCTAGTTCTTTATTGGCAATAATTAATTCTGCTGCTCTTTTTTCTTTCTCATCATTTTGAAAGATAAGCTCTTTATTGGCGATGCTTAACTCAGCTGCTCGCTTTTCCTTTTCATCATTTTGAAAGGCTAGTTCCTTATTAGCAATAATTAAATCTGCTGCTCTTATCACTTACACATCATTTTGAAATACAAGATATTTATTGGCTATGCTTAAAT
>JANOUH010000358.1:0-12463 GCA_031416795.1 Cytophagales bacterium
TATTTACGTTTTTCCGCAAACACGCTTAGTATTGGGATTAGTCGAGTTACCCCTTGAGGTTTGGACGGTGTCCATCCTGGCAAGCTTGATACCGTTGGTGGTAGTACAGATCTATAAGGGAATTATGGGGAAGAGAAATAAATTATAGGTTACTAAGAACACACCTATCATGGAAATACAAGTCTCCCTCCCTGCTTGAGGCGCATTGTTTCATTCAAGATCCAACGATCTTATTTTATTTCTTGCAACGGTCAGCTCTTGCTGTAAATCTGTTATCTGGTTCAGTAAATTCGAAATTACATCAATGCCTTCCATGTTGATGCCTAATTCGTAATGCAAGCGAATCAGTTTTTCAATTTCTTTCAAATCTTCATGAGATAGGTATTTACTGTCTTCAACAACCCTTACGTTAATCAGGCCAAACTCGTTCAGTGAATTGACAAAGGCTAATTCAACGTTGTACTGCTCGCAGAAATATTCGATGCGTATCAGGTTGTCAGTGTTCATGGCTTCTGATTTTTTTCAACTCGTGTACTAACTCTTTTTCTTTTTCAGAAAGATTCGTTGGCATTTTTAACTTGTACGTGATATACAAATCACCAAAATGATTTTCCTTTTTATAAACCGGAAATCCTTTTCCTTTCAGTTTGACGAGGGTGCCAGACTGCGTTTCGGAGGCTACTTTTAATTTCACTTTCCCGTCAAACGTGTCAACCAACAGCTCGCCACCTAACAATGCGGTATAAAGATCTACCTCAACGGTAGCATGTAAATCAGACCCATCTCTTTTGAATCTAGTTGTATTTTTAATGAGAAATGTAATGTACAAATCACCGGCAGGGCCTCCATTTACTCCGGGTGCACCGTGACCGCTTACTTTAATGGTCTGTCCATTTTCAATGCCAGCCGGAAAGGATAAACGAATATTTTTATCATTTACATTCAACGTTTGTTGATGTGCTTTGTAAACATCGTTCAGCGTAAGTTGTAATTCGGCATTCAAATCCTGCCCTCTGAATTTTGTTTGCCGACCTCTGCCTGCCTGCCCACCAAACATCGATTCAAAGAAATCTGAAAAATCACTTCCATATTCTCCCGAATACTGCGGACCGGATGTCTGCGATTGCCCTTGTTGTCTTTTCGCTTCTTCAAAGGCATCAGCATGTTTCCAGTCTTTACCGTAGGCATCGTATTTCTTCCTTTTTTCAGGATCGCTCAATACTTCATTGGCCTCATTGATTTCCTTGAATTTCCTTTCAGCTTCTTTATTGTTTGGATTTACATCGGGATGATACTTACGGGCAAGTTTCCGATATGCATTTTTTATATCGGCTTCGCTCGCTGTTTTGAGTATTTCTAAAATTTTATAGTAGTCGATAAAGTCCATAGTAAAGTAGTTAAGCCACCACTCCGAAGATTGCACCCACTCCTGCTGTCAAAGCCATTGCCAGTGCACCCCAGAATGTAACGCGTATAGTAGCTTTAAATACAGGTGCGCCTCCGGTATATCCTGAAACAGCACCTAAGAAGGCAAGAAAAAAGAGCGAGCCACCTGCTACAAACCAGAAATGGTTTGCAACTGGAATCAATACCACAATCAAAAGTGGTAACACCGCGCCCACAACAAAAGAACCGGCAGATGCAAATGCCGCCTGCACGGGTCGCGCAGCCATTACTTCCGAGATACCTAATTCATCACGCGCGTGCGCACCAATTGCATCGTGGTGCATTAATTGAGTAGCAACTTCTGCAGCCATGCTTTCGCTCAATCCACGCCCGATATAGATTTTTGTGAGCTCTTCATGTTCCTCCTCCGGATTTTCATCCAATTCTTTTTTTTCCCGGTTAAGGTCTGCTGTTTCAGTATCTGCCTGCGAGCTGACGGATACATATTCACCGGCAGCCATGGACATGGCACCAGCAACAAGACCGGCAGAGCCAGCAACGATGATATTTTGAGCTGATGCACCGGATGCGGCTACACCAAGGATGAGGCTGGCAGTAGAAACTATGCCATCATTTGCACCGAGTACAGCTGCACGCAGCCACCCGGTCCTGCTTGTTCTATGTCTTTCGCTGTGTATCATACATACACATAATTTTATCGCGCTAAATATCCACCGTCAATCGGGTAGTAACTTCCTGTAACAAACGATGACTTGTCACTGGCTAACCAGAGAATTAATTCCGCCACTTCTTCACTTTTACCAAGCCGGCCTATTGGATGTAGTGCAACCAGTTGCTTCTTCATTTCAGCATCCAATGCATCTAATAGAGGCGTTTCAATAAATCCGGGGCCTACCGCATTTACCCGAATTCCCTGGGCGGAGTATTCAAGTGCAGCTGTCTGGGTAAGACCGATCACACCATGTTTTGCTGCAGCGTAACCAGCCGAACCGGCAAAGCCTACTGAACCTAATATGGATGAAATGTTTACGATGCTGCCGTTGCCATTTTTCAACATGGCTTTTATCTGGTATTTCATTCCATAAAAAAGGCTACTGAGGTTAATAGCAATTACCTTTTGCCAGCCTTCAATGCTCATGTCCGCAATTGGGTTTAACTCTCCTCCGATACCTGCATTATTAATAGCAACATCTAGCTTGCCATACGTCTTGACTGCGAAATTGACCAGCGCTTCCATTTCCTCAGGCTTTGATACATCGGTCTTGAAAAATGAGGCTTTACCTCCTGCAGCTATAATACCTTCTGTAACAGCTTTTCCTTCTGCCTCCTGTATGTCGGAGATGACAACATTAGCGCCTTGCCTGGCAAATAATTCTGCTGTTGCCTTGCCAATGCCTGAAGCGGAACCGGTGATAATTACTGTTTTATTTTTCATATCGTTTTGTCTTTAGTATGTCTGCTTATTGAGAAGGCAGTCTACAGGTAAAGAATAAAATATATAGTGATGTCTATCACGGAAGCAGGTGATTATCATCATGCATATTTTAAAATAATTGCCAATTGCCCGGCATGATATGCGGTGTGTGAAATAATGCGTCCTATTGCTTCTGCTTTCGTTTTTGTTCCAAACTCTTTAGTGGTTATAGTTTGCAACCACTCATCGTTAGTTTGTTTCTCGATAATACCTTTAAGATGGTTAAAAGCTTCTTGCTGGTATTGCACTAACTCTTCAAGATTGGTCCATTCACCGGTATCGTGTTGAGCGATAATTGTTTTGGCCTGGACTTTAACGCCCGTATCACCAAACACATTTTTTGTAAAGAGAAATTCTACATCTCCGATATGACGGATCAGAAATCCTGCACTATTTTTCGTATTAATCAATTTCTTTGTTAGATCCTCTTGCCGGATGTCTTTAAGCAAGTTTGTAAACCGGGTGCGTGCCTCCATCCATGTTTGCAGATAAAGTTGTGAGACGTTCATCGTGTTAGAGTATTAAATTGAAGAGATAGCCAGAAATCATAATACAAGCCGCAACCACACCAAAGAAAATGAAAACGAGTTTGGTGGTCATGACTTTCTTCAGGAGTGTAGCTTCAGGAATCGACAACCCTACAACAGCCATCATAAAAGCTAGTGAGGTTCCAATAGGTATTCCTTTCGCAACAAAGACCTGAATAACTGGAATGATACCAGCTGCGTTGGCATACATCGGTATACCCAAGAGCACAGCTAATGGAACTGCAAACCAGGTGTCCTTACCAATGTATTGTTCAAAGAAACCTTCTGGCACATAGCCATGCATAGCTGCACCTATGGCAATACCAATCAGGACATAAACGAAAACACTTTTTACGATACCAAATGCCTCTTTGATGATCGTTGGAATGCGTTGAATGAAAGATGTTTTTTCAGCGTCAAAAGCCTCTTGCTCAGCCTTTGCCTGTTCCCATACTTTACGAACCCAATCGGTGAGCAGCGGTTCTAAATTCATCCGTCCAAGAACAACTCCGCTGATTACGCCCAATAATATTCCACTGACCACGTAAACGAGTGTTGCCTTTAATCCGAACATTCCCAGAAATAGTGCTATGGCTACTTCATTTACCAATGGGGAAGTAACCAGAAACGCAAAGGTTACACCTAAGGGAATGCCGCCCTTTACAAAGCCAATAAACAAAGGCACAGACGAACAGGAACAAAATGGCGTAACAGCACCAAAAGTAGAAGCCATTACATATTCACCTCCGTACAGTTTATTGCGTGAAAGAAAGTTCTTAATCCTGTCAATCGGAAAATAGGAATTAACAATTCCCATTAAAAAGGTGATTAGAAAAAGGAGGATGAGAATTTTGATGGTGTCATACACGAAGAAGTTTAATGCTTCGCCTAAATGACGTTGTGATGAAATTCCAAAGACGGTGTAAATAAGCCAATCCGCAAGATGTTGAAGCCAGTCGAACATGTTAGTTCAATAGCTTGATGATTTCGTCAACCGTAGGGACTCTGCCACTGATTTTAATCTGCTCATTAATAACAACTACGGGCGTAGTCAGGATGTCATATTTCATCATCCCTTCAAGATCCTCAATTTTTGTTATGTCTGTCTGAACACCGCTTTGCTCAACGGCTTTCTTTACTACTTCGAAAGTGGCTTTACACTTTGCGCATCCGGGGCCTAAAATTTTTATAGAAGTTACCATAACCTTTGATTAATTGGTTATCGTAATATTACGATGTATAAGTATTAAATAAAGTGATATAAATCACTTTCATCGATGATTGTAAAGACCTTACTGAAATCGGTTAGCTTCTGATTGAGGTTATTTTTTCTGCTCGGACGGATACATCCTCTTCTTAAACCAGAACGCAAGGTTGACAAGCAATATTAAGGCCGGCACTTCAATCAGTGGCCCGATAACACCGGCAAAAGCCTGTCCGGAATTAATACCGAATACGCCAACCGCCACGGCAATCGCCAATTCAAAATTGTTGCCTGTTGCTGTAAAGGAAACCGAAGCATTTTCTTCATAGTTGGCTCCCAGTTTCTTGGATAGAATAAAGCTGAGCACAAACATGATGAGAAAGTAGATGATCAGTGGAATAGCGATGCGAACAATATCAAAAGGAATATCCACAATCATCTTTCCTTTGAAACTAAACATGATCACAATGGTGAAGAGCAATGCAATCAATGTCAGCGGACTGATTTTAGGAATCACATGTTGAACATACCACTCTTCGCCTTTCACCTTTTTAAAGAAGTAGCGTGTTAAAAATCCTGCGATGAACGGAACACCGAGATATAAGAACACACACTCCGCAACATCGCCCATGCTTACATCGACTACTGATCCTGCTATTCCGAAATAAGGGGGTAGCACTGTGATGAACAGCCAGGCAAACAAACTATAAAACAAAACCTGAAAAATGCTATTCAGTGCGACAAGTCCTGCTCCATATTCTTTATCACCTTTTGCGAGGTCATTCCACACCAACACCATAGCGATGCAGCGCGCAATGCCAATCAAGATCAATCCAATCATGTACTCAGGTTTATCCCTCAGAAAGAGAATGGCCAAAAAGAACATGAGTATCGGCCCTATTATCCAGTTTAGAAATAAAGACAGGCTGATCACTTTTACATTCTTAAAAACTTTGCCAAG
Source organism: Cytophagales bacterium (assembly GCA_031416795.1). GTDB lineage: Bacteria > Bacteroidota > Bacteroidia > Cytophagales > Cyclobacteriaceae > ELB16-189. Next base: position 5,574 of record JANOUH010000358.1, read on the forward strand.
ATGTTCATAGCGCACTTTCGCCAGGGGCGGAAACATCATAATGATAAGTCCAGTAGCGATTAACAGATTGGTTGTTCCAAACTGAAAAGGCTGCATTATTTTCTCAACAGGTAAGAAGTTACCAATGCCAACGCCTACCAACATCGCTAGAAATATCCAGAGGGTGAGGTAACGATCTAAAAATCCGAGCTTCTTTTGATTACTCATTCTCTAAAGCATTAAGTGTTAACCTGTGAAAAGCAAATAGAATCTCCCTTCCGATTTCATGGACTCTTTCTGAATACTTAGCAGCTTCCAATGGTGTTCCATCAAATTCCTTTGGATCGTTATAAGTCAACGCAACTCTGCCTGATGCACCTAATACCAATGGACAATTCTCATCGGCATGCGAGCACGTCATGATTGCTGCAAAGTCTTTGTTGTGATTAAATGGGTCATCATATGTTTTTGAAAAAGCAATAATCGACTCCACGTCATCGGCAAAGCGAACTTCATACATGGGATTGTTTCCATCTTTAGTCATCGTAATGGAGAAGCCTGCTTCTTGCATGGCCTTTACTGCGCGTAGATTGAATGCGGTTGCTTCCGTACCACCAGAATAGCAAAATACGTTGGGCACACGATAGTAGTGGGCTGCTGCTTGCGCCCAGATCTGAGATAAATGACTTCTACGGGAATTGTGGGTACAGATAAAATTCAAATAGACATTCTGCCCTGCCTTTACCTTCTTCTTCACAAATTCCACCAGTTGTTGCAATAATTCCTTGCGTTCAGTTGGAATTAAATCAAACTCTTTGATAAGCTTTTCTACTGTTGGTGTTAAAGATGAAAGCAGTATTGCGTTTTTTGTTGGGGACATAATCTTTATAGGATAGGTTTGGTAGGTACTTATTTCTCTTCGGTGGAGGTAAGGCTATATTGTAATATTACGTTATGACAGGTCAAAAAAAACGACTAGCAACAGTCATTCTTCTTTACATATTTTGAGAACATATTGATAAATATGTCTTTGGCTTCTTCCCATACATTCTCATCAATACAGTAATTCACTTTAGGCCCTTCTACCTCTCCTTTTATGATCCCGATCTGCTTTAATTCTTTTAGGTGTTGGGTAATAGTAGATTGGGATAATGGAAGTTCCAGCACGAGATCATTACAAATGCACGTCTTATTTTCCAGTAAGTATTCAAGAATAGCTACCCTTGCCGGATGATCAAATGCTTTGGCCAGTAGGGCAACCCTATTCTGACGCTTTTTGAATAATTCTGATTTTGTTATACCCATAATGTCGCTATATAAATAGAAAGGTCACGCTTTTCAATTTTCATCATTTAACAACCAGATGACTTTCCAATGAGGCAAACAATGAGCTTGAAAAATCATTCAACAAAGTCACTATCCGTTCAGTCTCTTCATTCGCCTATTCTTTTTACCACCCTCATCTTTTGCTACAAAATAATTCTCTACAGGATGTGGTCCGTTGTCTCCATGCGAATTATATATGAGTAAGGCATTATGGATTTTAAATATGACTTCGCTATTCTCAATTTCAAACGCAAAAGTGTATTGAAGATCGGCACCGGATATTTCTCCAAATTTCAGAAAATCGGAATTGTAACCCTCCCCGCGGAAGTACTCATCCTCTAATCGCACTTTCAAAATATCCTCGGGGTCTTTGTAAACCTTAATGAGCCAACGATACACTTCTTTGTAAATTTCATGTTGGGTTCTGTCAGGCACCGTAAGTTTCTTCTCAGCAATTGCTTTTCCATCCACCAGATTCCAATTGGCAGTTTGCGAAAATCCTGTGAGTGAATAAACAACCAGAACTCCACCAAGTAATATAAACTTGTAAAAGGCCATCTTCGCTAAGTCTAAACGTAATAACGCAATATTACGTTACCTAAATTTAAATTACAAGCATAAACAAGTCCACCTAACGTATGTTACCCAAATCTTAAATAGATTAAGGAAGCTTTATCCTAATGTTATTTGGTACTAGTAGTTAACATCCTCACTTTCATTTGCCTTATCGAAATAGTGCGATAAACCTTCCCTGGTTTTTAATACCCCGGCAGGGGTTTTGAAAGCCGCTGTTTAACAATTCCATAATATACCCTACCCAGACAGGTAATATTGCCGCCCGACCTTTGTGTCAAATATTAAAAGCATGTTTCGTAAACTTTATTTGATTCTTCTCGCATTTTCAATCACATCATTAGGCATAGCGCAAAATGGTACTATAGCTGGAAAAGTGATTGACCTGAAGACCAAGGAAGCGGTTATTGGTGCCAATGCAGTTATTGAAGGCACAACAGTAGGTGCGGCCACCGACCTGGATGGAAATTTTACCATACCTAATGTAAAGCCGGGTACATACTCATTAGTGGTATCTTCCATTACCTATAAAACACAAACCATTACCGATGTTGTTGTGGAATCAGGTAAAAAGACCACGCTGGAAATTACATTAGCAGAAGATGTAGCAGAATTGGAGGAAGTAATCGTTACAGCCAAAAAAGAAATTGCTACCGATTTAAACCTATTAAAGTCAATACGCGAAAGCAAACTGGTAGTAAGTGGCATCTCTTCAGAACAAATCACCAAACTTCCAGATCGTGATGTGGCTCAGATTGCACAGCGTGTGCCGGGAGTTACTATTGTAGATAATCGTTTTGTAATCATACGTGGTGTGCCTGAACGATACAACCAGGTAATGATTAATGGCGCTATCGCCCCGAGCACAGAAATTGACAGACGTTCGTTTTCATTTGATATGATTCCTGCCGGAGCGATTGATCAGATGCTCATCTATAAATCCGGCACCGCAGAACTTCCTGGTGATTTTGCGGGCGGTGTCATTCAGTTGGTAACCAAGCAACCTTCCTACGAGCCCTTTACAAGCTTTGGTTTGACTTTTGGATATAGAACGAACACCACATTTGAAGATCATTTATCTTCGAATGGAAGCAATACAGATTTTTTGGGATTTGATGATGGCTTCCGTGCAATCCCGGATAATTTTCCTTCCACGAGTCAATTGATTGCTTCGGCAAAGAATTCATCTCTACGCGAGCGCGCAGGAAAATCCCTTACTAATAACTTTGATTATAACACCAGAAAAGCTCCGGTGGACATGGGCTTCAATTTTGCATTGTCACGCAATTTTAATGTAGGCAGAATTAAGTTCAGCAACCTCACCGCGCTTTCATACTCAAACAGCTACCAACATTATCAGTCCGAGTTTTTACGCTATAACGAATTTACGGAGACAACAGCCACGAAACGTTTTGAATACAAAGATAATTTCTACAGCAATGATGTGCGCGTAAACCTGATGCACAACTGGATGGTTGAAGTGAATCCACGAAACAAATTCGAATTCAAAAACCTGTTTGTTCAATTAGGTGAGCATGAAACAACCTTGCGTAGTGGCGATGATAAAATACAAAACCCGAATTTCGACCGCACCAATTATGCCTACCATTATTTAAGCCGCTCTATTTATTCTGGTCAATTGGAAGGCACACATGAGCTCGGTGATGGATCTTCAAAATTGAACTGGACACTTGGTTTAAATTACATCAACCGTAATGAACCTGATTATAGAAGATTTAGAACATACCGTGATAAAACATTTGCAGGAACTGAAGAGCCCTATACCATGCAATTGCCTGCAGCCGGAAACGTATTTGAAACAGGCCGCTTCTGGTCTGACTTAAAAGACATTGGTTACTCGAACGGTTTAAATTTTGAAAAGAAATTTGAAGGGGCTGATGATAAGAAGGCACCTGTTATCAAAGCAGGATATTATGCCGAATATAAAACACGCAATTTCAATGCACGTTATATTAACTATCAATATCCGAACACAGCTGATTTTGATCAGGCCATTGGTCAGGAGTTGAGTCGCCTTCCTCTGGATCAGATTTTTGCTCCGGAGAACATCAAGCGCAAAGATGGATTTGTGATTGAAGAAGGAACACAACCACAGGATTCTTATGAAGGCACCAATTTATTAGGGGCTGGATATGTAAGTGGTTCTATGCCTTTTGGTAAGTTGGATTTAACAGCCGGCTTCCGCGGAGAGTATAATGTTCAAACCATTAAAGCCCGCACCAATGCCGGGTTAGTAAACATTGAGAACCCTATTTTCGCAGCACTTCCTTCTGTTAACGCTGGATATAATGTTACGGATCGTTCGCTGGTAAGAGCAGCCTACAGTCGTACGGTAAACAGACCGGAGTTCAGAGAACTAGCTCCATTCTTATATTATCAGTTTGAATATGAGGCGGCCATCGTAGGTTCACCTGATTTGAAGACTGCCTTTATTGACAACCTTGATTTGCGTTGGGAGATGTACCCGAACCCGGGTGAGTTGCTCAGCATAGGTGGATTTTATAAGAAGTTTACGGATCCTATTGAAACGTACCTCTCCATTACCACCGAGAACCCTCAACTGTTTTATGGTAACGCTCCCGAAGCAACCTCATGGGGAATTGAATTCGAATTCAGAAAATCACTGGCCAGCTTAGGCGTTTCAAGATTATTACGTAACACATCTGTTAATTTAAATGCAGCGTATATTAAAAGTAATGTAGATGTTGGTACAGCCGCTACAAATCAAATACAAAACAGACCACTACAGGGTCAGTCGCCATACATCATCAACCTGGGATTGTATTACAACGATGAAGAGAAAGGGTTCTCTGTAAACACAGCATACAATGTATTTGGCCCACGCATTTTCTCGGTAGGTGATAAAATATTCCCTTCCTGGTGGGAAATGCCGAGACAGTCTCTGGACTTTCAGATTGCTAAAATCTGGAATAAGAGATTTGAGACCAAGTTGAATATTCAAAACCTGCTAAATGCCGCTACTCGCCTATATCAGGATAACAATAATGACAATGAAATTAAGATTGATCAGGAAGCGCTTATTCAGCGCTACAAGGTCGGCACACAATTCTCCGTAGGCCTTTCCTGGAAGTTTACAAAGTAAAATAGTGTTTAAGCAGATAAAAAAACCTGTCACTGTCGACAGGTTTTTTTATTTGATAACACCACATGAAGATGTTAACACTGAGGTAATGAATTGATAACCGGGTTTTAACTACTTCCGGATTTCATACCTCTAGTTTTGCGCTTGTAAAAACGATTATTCAAATGAAAAACTTATTCAAATTATCATTGCTGTTCATTGCATTTTCTGCGGTGGCATTATTGCAGAGCTGCGATGAAGAAAAAATTGAACCTGCTCCAACGGTAAGTGTTGATCCAACATCGGCACAAAATATACCGGGTGGCGCAGTTACCGCTAACCTTTCCATCACAGCACCAAATGGTGCCCAGGAATTAGTGATCTATGTTGCTGGTGTCGAATCCGATTCACAAGATCTTACGGCAACGGATCTTTCTGCATCAGTTCCGTTTAGTTATACTATTCCAGCAAATGCTAAAGTCGGATCTCAGATTATTGTTTCCTTTCAGGTGATTGATACAAAGAATTACCCTTCAGCCATTTCAAATTTTGTAATTACAGTGGGTGATCCTGTTATCACATTGCAAGGTGTTCTTACAACACAAACATTGGTTGCTACTAAACCTTATCTATTGAAAGGCCAGGTATTTATTCCAACCGGTGTAACGTTAACGGTTCCTGCCGGAACGATTATCAAAGGTGACAAGGCGACTAAAGCTACGTTGGTTGTGCAACCTGGTGGAAAGTTAATTGCCATCGGAGCAGCTGATAAGCCGATTGTATTTACATCTGCTCAGGCGGTTGGTGAAAGAGATCGTGGTGATTGGGGTGGAATCGTTATGCTTGGTAATGCATTTGTAAATCAGTCAGCACTACCAAAGATTGAAGGAATTCAACCTGATCAAAGTTTTGGAAACATCACCTCACCAACTACCAATGCTACTGAGAATTCTGGTTCCCTTAAGTATGTGCGTATTGAGTATGCAGGTATTGAGCTTACACCAAATAATGAAACAAATAGTTTAACCATGGGCGCTCTCGGAAGTGGAACTACGGTTGAAAACGTACAGGTTTCATTTGGTGGTGATGATGGCTTTGAGTGGTTTGGTGGAACAGTAAGTGCAAAGTACCTGGTTTCACAATCTACATGGGATGATGATTTTGATACTGATTTCGGTTGGAGCGGAAACGTTCAGTTTGGTTTAGTGGTTCGCAATCCATTTTTCGCTGATCAGTCTGGCTCAAATGCATTTGAAAGTGATAACCAGGGCAATGGAAATGCAATTGCCGGCCTTTGCGATGCAACTACCACAGTGGGTTGTACCCGTGGTGTTTTCTCAAACATTACTGTGTTGGGTCCTCGTGAAATTCAAAGCCGCAGTATATCTGGCAACTATCAGAACGCAGCACACATCAGAAGAAGATCTGCAATTTCAATTTTCAACTCCTTCTTTTCTGGCTTCCGTGTAGGCATTCGTATTGATGATCAGGGAACACTCGATAACCTTACTTCTGGTGCAGGTAAGCATGGTTACAATGTGCTTTCAGTTCCTGGTTCTACATTGATCGGAACATCAACATCTGCTTCTGATGCAGCGTTTGCAACAGGCTTAACGATTGCTCCCAATACAGCAGGAAATGCAACAGCAATCTCTGACTATTGGACTGCCAATAACAATTCAGTATTCAATACGGTAACAAATACTTCTGTATTCTCTGATTTAGGAATTGCAGCTTCTCTATTCTGGGGTGCTCAAACATCTTCTAACTATCCTTCTAATCCAACCTTCACGTTGGTAGCAGGTGTGGCAGGAGCTAATAATTTAAATTTAGGTGCCGACTTTACCGATGCAAAGTTGACGGGCTTTACCAACACAGCTTTCCGTGGTGCATTCGGTTCTACCGACTG